>JAQIBZ010000649.1 GCA_027858815.1 Desulfobacteraceae bacterium | reverse complement strand
AATCCACGGCAGGAAATTCGCCTTCTTACTCATTATCAGGCTGCAATAAAAAATAAAAAGTTAGACAAAACCGGCAGGTTTGCAAGCGCAATTAAAAGAACAACGGATGATCTCTTTTCATTTGCAAACAAACCATCTTCAGACTTAATAAAAACAATTTCAAAAGACAAAAGAATAGAGTCATCTCTTTTAAATCTGGCTGGCGATAAAGAGACAGCCTCAGAAGCGCTTTACGGCAACTGGATATTTATTACAAAAGATTCAACGAATGGTTCATGGCCTGCCATTATAAATCCGTTGTCAAAACCATTCTTTGAAAAAGATAAAGTTTTGTTAGAAGAGCCGGAACACAAACTTTTACTTGAATATGCTGAAACAAATGACATGAGCCCAGCCGGCCTTGCTTTTAACATGCTTGCAGATGATACTTCTATAAAGAGTGCAGACGAATTATTACAAAACTTTTTCTCAATTGGGCTTGAGGTGCCTTTATCTTTTAATATTACCGAAGTGTTTGATGTAATAAGCGCAGCACTTCTTTCAAGAGACAGAAAAGACAGGGTTATCGTTGGGTATAAAGACGAGAACATTCTTAACGCTGCGCGCGCATATTTGTTCGCTAAAGCCAATTCCTATGAGTATCAAAGGGTTGAGCATCGTATTATTCATGGGGGGGAGGAGAAAGAACCAATCCGTGAACTTGAAGAGGCCTTACATTTAGATACTGATATAATTTCTTTATCTTTTATCGGGCAATTTACTGAAAATCAACTGGAGTCTTTTGATAAATACAGAGACCGCCTTATTGATTACCAGATGCTCTGGTGGATATCGTTGGAGGATTTAAAAAATTATCTGCCCAATTGGGTCCAGTTAAGAGAATTATTTGAGGTTTTTATTCTTGAAGATGAATTATTGGCCAGTTTGTCAATTGGGGAAATAGAATCCGATCTGGCATTTTTTGAAGATTTGGTTGAATCAGAAGAAAGTGCGGAATCTTCAATGGTAACAAACCTTAAAATCGTACTTGAATATTTAAAGCAGAACAGAGGGGGCGAAAATGGATAATGATATTATTCAAGCTTACCTCTGGCAAGGTGTTATAAAATTAGCTTTCTCTCCTTCGGGAGATAAAGATATCAAGAGCTGGATACACCAATATGGCTGTAGTTTACCTGGTTTTTGGGAAATAGCAGAATATCCAAAAACAAGTGAGATAAATGGACAGTTTCAGATAAATGTAAATTTTCATCAAATAAATATATCATTTGACTGTTCTATCACTAATATTGATAAATTTACGGTTTCGCTTTCCCATATCGCCAATACAACTGGTTTGATGTGGACTCATGATGTTGACTTCCAATATTTTGCTTTTCCTTCACAATCGTTATTAAATAAATTGAATAAAGGAAAACAAGCAACAAAAAAAATATCAACACAACATATTGAAAGAGTACTTGATGGCCTCATATTTCATCCCAGAAGTCATCAACATATCGAATATCCAATAAATAATCATGAAATAAGGATTGGTGGCGGAATTGACAATCCATTTTTGTACCTGTTTCATCTGCGATACCAATTATGTCCTATCCCGGAAAAAAGAAGTGAAGAAAAAAACAGGCTTAACGAGTTGTTCACAAATGCTATCGAAAATAGGTCTGCGATTACTCCTGATCAACTTTTAAAAGTTCACTGAAAAGTGTGCCATCAATTCGATTTAGGCTGGCTCAGATGGAATATTCAGGAAATAAAGAGATTTTAAAATTATATAAGACAGCATTTCTCTGCTCCCGGAAATGTCCGGCTGATATTGTACTCAAGAGCCTTGATTGGGCCAAAAGCAAAAAAGATAACGGTGAATGCGTGATATCATGTTTTCACAGCAGGATAGAAAAAGATGTCTTTGATATTTTATTAAAAGGGATAAAAGACAAAAAGATAAAGGCATTTGCATGAGAATCATTTTTTGCTGATATGACCACTGCCTTTAGATTAACGGCATTGTATTTTGAGTATAAGATAACTAAATCGATATAAAATATAACAAGATTTATTTTTAATTTCAGCCTTAGGAGTCTACTATCATGGAATTTCAATATCAGCCCATGTTTCCGGTTGGAGAGGACTCAACCGCATATGAGCGTTTATCTGCCGAACACGTAAAAGTTGATTCGTTTGATGGTAAAAAGATTATTCGGATCAAGCCCGAAGGCCTGACCCTGCTTTCCGAAAATGCCTTTAGGAATGTGGCCCATCTCTACCGGACCGCTCATCTTGAACAACTGGCAAAAATCCTGGAAGACGGGCAAAGCTCGGAAAATGATCGCTATGTGGCGGTGGAAATGCTTAAAAATGCGGTGATCGCTGCAGATTTTGTTTTTCCCATGTGCCAGGATACCGGGACCGCGATTATTATGGGTAAAAAAGGCCAGCAGGTCTGGACCGGTTTTTCAGATGAAGAAGCCCTTTCAAAAGGGGTGTTTAACGCTTACACAAAAAACAATCTGCGTTATTCCCAAATGGCCCCGCTTTCCATGTATGAAGAAAAAAATACCGGGTGCAATCTGCCGGCCCAGCTTGAGATCTATGCGGTTGAAGGGGATGCCTATCACTTTTTGTGTATTGCCAAAGGCGGCGGATCAGCTAATAAAACTTATTTGTATCAGGAAACCAAGGCGGTGTTGAATCCGAAAACCCTGGTTACTTTTTTAACCCAGAAAATGAAATCTTTGGGAACGGCCGCCTGTCCCCCATATCACCTGGCTATAGTGGTGGGGGGGACCTCTGCGGAAATGAATTTAAAAACCGTGAAACTGGCTTCCGCCGGTTATCTGGACCAACTCCCGTTACATGGTAATGAAGCCGGCCATGCGTTTCGGGATGTTTCACTTGAAGCGGAATTATGGAAAATATCCAACGATCTCGGCATCGGTGCCCAGTTTGGCGGAAAATATTTTTGTCATGATATCCGGGTGGTTCGGATGCCCCGACATGGCGCATCCTGTCCGGTGGGTATTGGTGTGAGCTGCAGTGCGGATCGAAATATTAAAGGTAAAATTAATCAGCACGGTAACTTTTTAGAACAGCTGGACAAAGATCCGGCCCGATTTTTACCTGCTCCCCGGACCGAAGATGCCAAAGCCGTGAAAATAGATTTGAACAGGTCCATGAATGATATCCGCAACGATTTAAGCCGATATCCGGTGGCGACCCGTCTGCTTCTTTCCGGAAAGATTATCGTTGCCCGGGACATTGCCCATGCGAAAATATATGACAGACTGGAAAAAGAAGGGGCGCTGCCGCAATACTTAAAAGATCATATCGTTTATTATGCAGGGCCTGCCAAAACGCCGGAAGGATTTGCCTCAGGGTCTTTCGGCCCGACCACTGCCGGACGAATGGACCCCTATGTTCCGGAATTTCAGAAACATGGCGGATCTATGGTCATGCTGGCAAAGGGCAACCGGACACAACAGGTGACCGATTCCTGTAAAATGCATGGGGGATTCTATCTTGGCTCTATTGGCGGACCGGCAGCCCGACTGGGCAAGGACTGTATTACCCATATGGAGGTTCTTGAATATCCCGAACTGGGCATGGAAGCCGTTTTTATGATCACGGTTAAAGATTTTCCGGCTTTTATTATTGTTGATGATAAAGGTAATGACTTTTTTGCCGGCCTTTTGACGGCTTCGTAAAAAAGTCCAATTTCATCGTTGCGCTAAATCCCTCATCACTTCAGAGTAAACAGAGTACGCCTCGCTCTTCGGGATTTGCGACGCCTTGAACTTGAACTTTTTACTTTGCCGGCTGAAGCTGATAAAGTTAAAAGTGAACTAACGCTTGAAGTGATCTAAAGTTGACGACTGCGCTGAAAGCGCAATCATTTTTTTGATTCAAAAGACAATGCCGAAGGCATCCCATTAACTTTAGTCACTTTAGATCACTTTAGTCACTTCAAACTTTCTTTATAACGGGGAGGTGCGATGAGCGGGTTTATAGCATATCTGCAGAAGCTTTCCGATTTTCTGCGAAATGAAATATGGCATGACCCCAAAGATGCCGGCCGGTTGTATTCTTTTTATTACCAGATGGTCCGGATTATTCTGCTGACCATTCACGGGTTGCAAAATCGCCGGATTTTGCTCCGCGCATCCGCTCTTTCCTACAGTACGCTCCTTGCCATTGTTCCGCTTCTGGCGATTGCTTTTTCCATGTTAAAAGGCATGGGGTTCCACAGCCGACTGGAACATGCGCTGGTCAACTACCTGACAGCTGAACAGGAGGAACTGACCAGCCGGATTATAGAATATATTTCCAATACGAATTTTAAGGCGCTGGGGGCTTTTGGTACTGCACTTTTGATTTATGCGTCCGTGATGATGCTTTCTACTGTGGAAAGAACATTCAATGAGCTGTGGGGTGTGGCTCGCCAAAGAACCATTCCCCGGAAAATTTCAAACTATATCAGTGTTTTGTTTTTAGGCCCTTTCCTGATGGTTTTGGCAACAGCCATGATCGCGTCATTTTCTTCCAATACGGTTGTCGCGGCATTAACGCAATATGAAGTTTTCGTCCATTTTTTTGTCCTGTTTTCCAGGATTATCCCCCATGCCACTCTCTGGATTGCTTTTACAGTGATGTACATTTTAATGCCGAACACCCGGGTCCGGTTGCTTCCGGCGCTGGTTGCGGGAATCATTTGCAGCAGCGTATGGGAAGTGGCGTTTCGGATATATACGGATTTTAATATTGGTTTGGCAAAATATAACACGATCTATGGAACATTTGCCGTACTTCCGATCTTTTTTATCTGGCTGTATATCAGCTGGCTGATTGTGCTGATCGGTGCACAGCTTTCATACGCTATCCAGAATGTCCGGTCATACCAGCAGGAGATGAACTTTTATGATGTCGGATATGATCAGAAAGAAGAAATGGCATTAAATATAATGGTGAAAATTTCCGCCATATTTCATCACGGCCTTTCACATATGGGGGTTGAAGCGTTATCGAATGCATTGGCTGTGCCGGTGCGTCTTGTCAGGGAAATTACACAGAAATTATTTGACGGCGGGCTGCTGCAGGAAATATATGGTGAAGAAATTACCTTTCAGCCGTCAAAAAATATCAAATTGATTTCGGTTTTGGATGTCTGTGATGTGCTTCGCCATGAAGGGGAAGGTGACTGGCATGTCCCTGAAAAAGAACAAAATGATATTTTGCTTTCGGTGCTTGATTCCAGAAGAAAAAAGGAAGCAGAAGAACTGGGTAACGTGACAATGATGGATCTTGTTTTAAGGAGCAATGTTTTTGAGAAGAATTAACATTGATGGCTTCGTAAAAAGTCCAAATTCTGTGTTGCGCAGCATCCTTCGTTGCTTCATGGTACGATAAGTACAAATCATTACTCAGGATTTGCGCGCCTTGAATTTGAACATTTTTCTTTGCCATCAGAAACCGACTTTTTACCAGTTTGTCAACATTGCTGGTGTGCTTCTGTTATTGCTTCTGGTATCTGTTTTAAAGGCCGGAACTTCTTTTGCCAATGTCGACGATGACAGGGTTCTGGTTAAAGTCCGAAGATTAGACTTTGAGGGGGTTGAAGCGGTCAGTAAAAATGATCTTACTGAATCCCTTGCATGCAAGGTCCCGTCTTTCTGGGAGTTCTGGGAACCTCTCCCGGAAATTCGAATTCTGGACCTGAAGCAAGATTTATTACGCATTAAACAGTATTACCAGGCTCAGGGTTACTACCAGGCAACGGCTGAATACGAACTCACCTTGCTTAACCCCCAAACAGATCCAGTTAAGCCGACTGATACCGGCAAAATATCGGAGCAGTCGCCAAAATCTCCGCCAAAACATCAGCCAAAACCTCCACCAAAATCTCCACCGGACAAACGCAAGGCTCCGGAAAGCAACCAGATCCCGAAATATGATATCCTGTTTAAAATCAACGAAGGCCTTCCGGTCATTCTTCGTGATATTTCGATCAACTGTCAGTGTGAAATGGAGACCGTATCAAGCAACCTTATCCGGGAAACACTTGAACTGAAACCCGGCAAAATATTTGAAACCAAAATCTATGATCAGTCTAAATTGTTGATCCGGAAATTGTTGGGAAACCGCGGGTATCCTTTTGCCGGGGTCCAGGGTAGCGCAACCGTTGATTTAAATGACAATTCAGCAAATGTCACTTTTGATATTGATTTGGGCAAGCTCTATCGTTTTGGAGACATCCGGATTTCAGGGCATGAAGATTATGTCAGGGAAGAAGTCGTGCGTCGGGCGATAACTGTTAAGGGCGGGGAGCGGTTTTCAAGAAAAAGAATAGATGAAAGCCGTCGGAACCTGTTTGATTTAAATATTTTTAAAACTGCCGTAATTAAGATGGGTGATCCGGAAACAGAAAAAGATACCGTCCCCATCGATATTCAGGTGAAATCCCGCAAACAACGAAGTGTGAAATTCGGTGTCGGATATGGCACGGATGATGGATTGAGGATTCAGGCGGGCTGGAGTTACAGGAATTTAACCGGCCGGGCAGACAGGCTGACGTTGCGCGCCCGGCGATCAGATATTGTTGAAAATATTTATGCAGAATATCTCCTGCCCTATTTTCTGTCAGCTCAAAACAACCTGATTTCCACTGCCGGTTATGAAAAGGAAGAAAAAGATTATTACACTCTTCAACGAACCAGTGTGGAAGTTGATTTTTACCGCAAGCTGGAAGGCAACTGGTTTTCGTCTATTGGATATAACCTTGAGAACAACCGGCCCGAAAATGTTAACGTGGAAGATGCCGAAGGCGAGGTCGACCCCCGGGATACGGAGAGTTTTCTCGTTTCATCCGTAAAATTTGGTATCGAGCACAGTACGGTTGATGATGTGCTGAATTCACGAAAGGGCACGGTAGTCAGTTTATCCATTGAAAATGCCTCCGGATATCTGGGGTCGGAGATCAATTATATCCGGCCGGGTGTTGAAGCCAAGGTATATTTTCCGATGCCATGGGGTATCGTTCTGGCTGGTCGGATGGACTTCAGAACAATCCGGGAAAGCGGGGATACCGATTATATTCCGATTTCCAAGCAGTTTTTTCTGGGCGGCAGCAAATCGGTTCGGGGATACGGTTTTGAAAAGCTTGGGGTGATTGACAAAAAGGATGTGATTGAAGATGTCAGCGGACTGTCTTCTTTTATCAGTAGTATTGAGCTTCGGTTTCCGGTTTATGATAATCTTGGGGGGGTCGTGTTTCTGGATACCGGTGCTTTAGATCAGGATTCATTCCGTGTTGATTTAAACAGTCTTCGATACACCTGCGGTTTAGGGGTACGGTATAAAACAATTATCGGTCCGATTCAGTTTGATTTCGGGTATCAGCTGAATCCGGCAAAAAGTACGGCAACCGATGACGCGTCACTGACCGGTTTACTAAATAAAGACAGATGGTATTTGCATTTTAATGTTGGCCAGACATTTTAACAGGCTGGAGCAACTCAGGAATTGCGTTATTCAGCCATTGAAGTAAAGCACTACGTCTTTAGGCTGAAATGCCTTGTTCCTGAGTCGCTCCAGCCTGTTAGTGACTCAGGCGGATAGGTGCAGGAAAGCGCGTTAACTATATCCCGATTAGAATAATTATGGTAATTGTTTGATAAAATGGCAAATTTAAAGAAAAAGGTTGCGATCATTGCCCGTGGGGGCCTTTATGTGACAGCCATACTGCTCATTGTGTTTGTTGGGGCTTTTTTAACTCTTCAGACCCGGCCGGCCAGGGATGCGATCACGGGACTCATTGCAACAACGATTGCACAAAATACCCGGTCCGTCTGCCGCATTGAAGCATTG
>JAQIBZ010000479.1 GCA_027858815.1 Desulfobacteraceae bacterium | reverse complement strand
GCATATCTGAACGCCAGAGATCATCAATGATCAGCTTCGCTCTGTCCTCAATCCCCAAGAGCTTGTTGATTAAATGCTGCTGACGGGATTCCGTCTGTTTAAGTTTCTCATAAGTCTTTAAAATATTAGTAATTTCAGCTGCCTTTACCTGTAGTTCTTCATCCACATCACGAAAAAGGATATGCCGGGTAATACTGAACAGAACGCCGCTGAAAAGCACCAGGATGATACACAGAATTGATGTATACAAAATACTGGCTTTAAATCGGATGGAATTGAGTTTCATATCAATAGGGGATTAGGTTGAAGGTTGAAGACTGAAGGACGGACCCTCTAAGCCTGGTGGATAAATTAAATTGCATGTCATTCTTTTCATTTAAAAAGTACCATCGCAAAGCGATCATGTTGGGCGTTGAATGTTCATCTTTTCCCTTCAGCCTTTCTACCTTCCACCTCATCTTTTATCATATATCCCCTGCCCCGCACCGAATGAATCAGTTTCTGGGAAAAACCGGCATCGACTTTCTTGCGTACATAATTAACATACACATTAATCACATTAGAATAACTGTCAAAATCCTGATCCCAAACATGCTCGGATATCATAGTCCGTGTGACCACCTGACCAACATGAATCATCAGGTATTCCAGCAAAGCGTATTCCGTACTGGTCAGCTCAATCTTTTCCCCGTCACGGGTCACCTCGTGGGTCAGTTGATCCAGTTCCAGGTCGGCCACTTTTAGGGTGGTGCTTTGACTCGTCCGCTGTCTCCGGAGCAGCACCCGAATCCTGGCCAGAAACTCGCCGAATGCAAAGGGTTTTGTCAAATAATCATCGGCACCTGAATCCAATCCGAAAATTTTGTCCCGCACATCATCCCGTGCCGTGAGCATGAGAATCGGCACATCATTATTTTGTTTTCTTAATTCCTGGCAGACCGCAAATCCGTCTTTGCCAGGCAACATAATATCTAGAATAACCAGATCATAGGGGTTTATTTCGGCAAGGTACAGACCCTCGTTCCCGTCATAGGCAACATCAACGACATAGCTCTGTTCAACCAGCCCCCGTTCGATAAAAGAGGCAATTTTTTTTTCATCTTCAACTAACAAGATTCGCATATCACCCTGTTTCTTTTTATTTTTACAAGCCGGACGGACGCTGTGATCTCATGAAAATTTCATATCCGATATTGTCAGTCCGCCTTTAATTAACATCAAATTCACTTTATGCCCAAGGTCTTTCAATTTTTCATTCGTTGTGTGCGTCTTTTCATCTAAAGACAAAATACATCCGTCAATCGTGAATATCAAATCACGAAACACGCCATGAATTGGAGCTCCTTTTGCAAACTGATTAATGTTTTCAATTATCAACCGGGACGCCTCCAACGATTTTTTGGCCTTGTCGGTTTCTTTCAAATAATAAAAAAAATTCATACGAACAAAGCAAAAATTTTCTGTAATTATCGAAACATGTTTTCAGCAGGGGTCCAGTCCACCCGGAATTTTTTCAAAAATTCAACCGGATGATAAGATTCTTTAGACCTGCGCAGTCCGGCATCACCCAGATCCTGCTCCCGATTGACCCGCTTGATACTTTTTTTTAAACCAGAAGTTTCATGTTCGACAAACATCTGATTCACGGCCTGGTAGACCCCCTTGTATTGTGTATCCCCTTTTTCAAAATGAACCACAAGGGAATCGTCGCCCAACCATTCACCGATGGTATACGCAACCATTGCGCCTTGAACTAAAATGCAACCGCCGACAATGCCCTCAAGTTCTTCCCAATGGGACAGCACCTTTGCAATAGCCATGTTCTCATTTGCCAGTTGGATATCTGAATCGCATTCCCGCCAGGTGCACCAGCTATTCTGCATTGCCATGGCAGCATCCATAAATGCGGATGACATCTCAACATACTGATAATCAGATTTTTTCTGAAACTGATGCAGCAAATTCCGTTTTTTATGAAACCGGTTGCCCTTTAATGTAATCAGTTCATCGGCATCATAGATGTAGTCAAACTGATCCCGATCCGGAAAAGCAGAAACCAACTCTTTAAAAATCGTTTCCCATAACCGGGCAAGCTGTTCCGGGACACGAATCATAGACGATTTAAATTGGGGAAAGCGGTCAAAATAGCGGGACCAGTCAACCGCCTGCCAGTTTCCTATCGGTGCCCAGTATTGAAGGGTCGGATGATTCTGGCGCAACCAGATGAATTCATCGGTCTGAACCCAGACAAGATCATATGCAGCGGCCCAGCTCCATACATTAACAAAACTGTAATCCGATGTCTTCTGCGGACACTGGGATAGATACTGATTAAAAACTGTCTGATCAGACAGCGAGATCGGCCTAAATTCAAGATCCATCAAATTTCTCTGACAGCTTTGACAAAATCCTGGCCACGCTGATACGCCTGATCAAGATACTCCGGGTGCTTATCCACATCCCCTTCAAAATCCAGCTGCCGGTATAGCAAGGAATCCCAAAGTTCCATATCCAGAACATCAAAAAAATACTTCATAGACAGCAGCATACCGTCAAACAGTTTTTTACCACGTGTAGCCCCGACCCCGATGACCAGGCCCTTGCGCGTCGGTTCCCACTTGTTGTAGGCGACTTTGTCTATCCAGTATTTTTTCACCCATAATGACTGACACCGGTCCATCAATATCTTAACATGCGCGCTGACCGTATAAAAAAATATAGGAGATGCAATAATCAGGCCTTTGGCGGATAGAATCCGGTCCCGAACCTGCTGAAAATCGTCATTGATAGCGCATTCGCCTTCTTTTTTGCATCCGTATATTTCCAGGCACGGAGACATTTTATAATCCCTTAAAACAATTTCATCCACTTCCGCACCCGCATCTCTTGCACCGGCAACCGTTCTTTTCAGAATGGTTGCCGTATTTCCTTTTCTTCTCGGACTTCCGTAGACTGCTACTATTTCAGACATATTTTTCACCCTTTTAAAACTCCAGAACCAATCCTACCGGACAATGATCGGATCCAAAAATGTCATTGTCGATAAATGCCTCTTTTACCCGTCTGTTATCAATTAAATCCTGTGTCACAAAAAAATAATCAATACGCCACCCGGCATTTCGCTCCCGTGCCTTGAAACGGTAAGTCCACCACGAATATTTCTCCGTTTCCGGATACAGGTAACGGAAGGTGTCCACATATCCTTCAGATTCAATTTTATCCAGCCAGTCCCTTTCAATGCGTAAAAAACCGGACCTTTTTTCATTGGCTTTGGGATTCTTTAAATCAATTTCATTGTGCGCGGTATTATAGTCACCTGTAATAACAAGACTTCTCCCGGACTTACGCAAATTATCCGCATAGGCAAAAAAATCTTTATAAAAATTAAGCTTGTAGTTCAGGCGGTCATCGTCCTTCTGACCATTGGGGAAATAGATATTAAATAAAATAAAATCATCAAAATCAAGTTCTACAATCCGGCCTTCGGCATCATATTCTTCGATACCAATGCCGTTTTTTACGGAATTGGGAGCAATTTTCGACCATACGCCAACCCCGCTGTAACCTTTCTTGACAGTAGAGTATGACCAGAAAGATTCATATCCGTTAATATTTCTAACATCATCGGCCAACTGATGATCCTGAAGTTTTGATTCCTGAATACAAAGCACATCCGCATCAAGCGCTTTAAAAGATTCAAAAAAATCTTTTTTTACGACTGCCCGAAGTCCATTGACATTCCAAGAGATCAGTTTCCACTCTTTTTTCGACATATCTTCCCTTTTACAAGATTATCTTTTCCCAACCCGAATAAACCGGAAAAGTTAAAAGTGAACTAAAATTTGAAGTGAGCTAAAGTTATGGTTAATGCCTTCGGCATTTTCAATTTTTATGATAAAAATGATCGCGCGTTTCGCGCAGTCCTAAACTTTAGGCACTTTAGTTCATTTTAGTCACTTCACACTTTTTAAATTTTTAAAATTGTTTGCCAAAAAAATACAAAAGATAGAGATAAGAGACTAAACCCGTTGTCCTTCCGGCCCAAACGGCTTAATAAGAATAATCAACGCCGGCAACAGGGTCAAAGCGGAAGTTATTGCGATCAGCATGGCCAATCCGGTCAGCAAACCGAATAAAATACTGGGGATAAAATTGGATAAAACCAGTATGGAGAAACCGATAATCACCGTGACGGAAGTGTAAAACATGGCATAACCGATGCTTTCATGACTCCGGTGCATGGCCTGAATATAATTCCCGTCAATTTTAATCTCTTCCTTAAACCGATGGATATAATGAATCGTATCATCCACGGCAATTCCTACGCTGATCGAGGCAATGGTAATGGTCATCATATCAAGGGGCAGATTCATCCATCCCATAGCCCCGAGAACCACTCCGATGGACAGCAAATTAGGAAATATGGCGATAATCGCCAGGTGAAAAGACCTGAAAAGAAGTAAAAACATGATCATCAGCGCCAGAAGAACGATGCCCAGAGTCTCGATCTGTGACTTGAACAGGCTTTGCAGCATGTTGTTATAAAGTACCATCATTCCTGTAAGATGAATATTTTTTTCCGGATATCCCAGCTTTGTGGTGAGATCATGCCGGATTTTATTTAACAGCTCATTGCGTCTCAGTGTTTTTTCCGAATCCCGGACACGCAGGGATAAACGGACTTCATTCTTTTCCACCGATGCGTAGGGTTTCACCAAAAGGGCCTTGTAATCATCCGGGATTTCGTTATAAACCAGTGACAGTTCAAAGCTGTCCAGAGGCTTGCCGCTGTTTAATTTTGTGGCAATCTTCATCATGGTTCCCAAAGACAATACTTTACCTGTCTCCTGCAACCCATTCAGGTAATCATGAACTTCCAGAACCTTCATCATTTTGTAAGGCGTAAACCAGTATTGATTTGAACGGTCCGCCCCGACTTCATCAAATTCATCAAATTCGTCGAATTCGTCATCCGGAACAACTGATTCTTCAGTCAATTCAGACACCGGTGACGGTTCATCATCAAAATCAATGATAACATCCAAAGGCGTTGTCCCGCCAAGTTGCTGATCAATAATTTTCATCCCCTGATAAATCTCAGTTGATTGTTTAAAATAATTGATAAATGAATTTTCAACAACCAGTCGGGAAATACCGATAACGCTGAAAAAAAAAGCGATGGCACACGTTACCAGAATCCACTTCCCACGGGATTCCGTTAAACGGGCCAGAAACATGATTAAGGAGTGACTGGTATTGGCCGCAGATGGCGGCGCAGTTTTTTTAAAAAGGACCAATCCTGCCGGAAAAAATAAAAATGTCAACGTCAGTGACACCGCAATTCCCGCCATCATCATTAATCCAAAATTGACTACCGGTACAATATCACATGAAACCAGAGAACCAAACCCCGCGATGGTCGTTATCGCTGAATAAACGATTGGAACCAGCATCAGACGCACGGTTTCTCCCACCAAATCTCGCTGATCCGAATGCGGATTCCGGGTCAGCAATTCCCGGTATCGCACAACCAGATGAATGGTATAGGACATGGTAATAATGAGCTGAAGAGAGATAAAATTCGAAGAAATGACGGTGACCTTCCAGCCGGAAAGCCCCAGCAGACCGAGCATGGCAATCGCTGAAAATGAACAGCAGATCATCGGAAGGACCACCCAGCGCACTTTTCTGAAAATAATTCCCATCGTCAGGATCAAAAAGAAAAAAACGCCGATGCCGAATACCTGTAAATCATTTTTTACAAAACTAACCAGATCATCCGCAATCATACTGATGCCACCCAAAAAAAGACCGGCATCCTCACGGTATGTGTCCATTATCGCACGAATATGTGCAATATCTTCATGACGGGTTTGATTCCATAATTCATTATGTGCATCCAGGTTGCTGACAATTTGATCATAGGCGACGGACTCTTCATCCGTTAGCCCGCCTGCAGCCGCTTTATCACGAAATTGATCACGGCGGCGGGTCAAATCCTGAAAAACGTTATCAATCTTGAAATTAACCTGAATCGCAGTGGTTTTTAAATCCGGACTAACAAGAAGATTTTGGAAAAGCGGGCTGGTCTGTAGCTCAATTCGGGCAAGTTCCTGATCAACATCCGGGGAAGCCAGGGTCCGGAGCTCTCCGGCCAGTTCACTGATGGGCATCGGCGGGCTTTCCAACAGCGGAACATCCAGAATGGTTATAACGGACGCCACCCGTTCCATTGCTTTGATTTCATCCCGAAGGCGTGCTATTCGACCAAGAACCTGATCTGACAACAAATCCGCCTGAGGAACATATGCAATAAATAAAGAATCTTCAATGCCGTATCGTGCGGTAATCTCCCGGGAATATCGAAGTGACTCGTCATTTTCCTGCATGAGTGTTTCAGCGGATGCGTCGATTTTAAAATCTTTTGAAAAATACCCGAGTGTCGCGATGATACATAAGATAAAAGCAATCACCCATAAAGGATGTCGTATAACGATTTTATCGAAAAAACGGGCAGCCACTGAATCCGGATGTAACATTTTATTTAAATTCTCTTTTTATTAGATGGAGAGCTTAGGGCCGTGGAAAAAATAAAGTATCCCGGATGGCGAAGGCCAATCATATTATATTGGTGCTTCCGTATTCGAGGCGCGATGAAGCAAGCATATCGGGATATGTGCGTTTCATCGCAACAAAAAAGACGGAGCAAAAGACCAGTAAGATGGGGTATTTTATTTTTTCCACGGCCCTTATTCCACATCGGTTTTTCTCAATTCCGTCAGCAGGTCTTCCGGGGGTCCGTTTTTCAAAACCTCGAAAAATTGTGCCTGATAGCTCTTGATCAGGCTGACACCATTGACTTCCACATCATAGGCCTTCCACCCTTCGCTGGATGAATAGAATTTATATAACATTTCAAGAGGATTGTCTTTGGTTTCAACCCCAATCGGGACATATACTTTGTTTCCCCGTTTGAATGCCGGTTTAAAAGCAATCTCCACGCAGCAATACATTGAACTTTTATCAAGATATGATTTTTTCAATCGTGCAACAAAGAGATCTACAAACTCTGCCTGCTGATTTTCGTTCAATTTGCCCCAGTTGGTTTTACCCAAAGTCAGCTTGGCCATTAGTTGGAAATCAATGATCGGACCGACAACATCCATGATCTGTTTTTTTTTCAGTGGTTCATCAAGAGTAGCATCCTTGAGAATATCTAAAACGACTTCAGTTCTTTCCTTTAATAAATTCTCGACTGTTTTTAAATCATCCGCCAAATCATCCGCCAAAATATCCGCCGGACCCGGAAACGCCAACCCCAATACACATAATACCGCAATCAAAATAGTTTTCATTATCTTATTCCTCTATATCCTTGAGCCTTTTTATTTCATACGCATTACGTAACAAAATGTACAGATCGAGGGCATCATATTTCAGCGCCTCATATTCATCAATATGAAGAGACGTCGTATTTACAACCTTTAAACCGTTAACTGCCAGACGAATTCCCATCTTATCTACATAGAATACCGGGTCCAAAAAGTAATCAGGCACCTTGCCGATTGTATCCCGAAGGTTTGAAGGGCCCAGCAGGGGCAGTACTAAATGAAACCCTCTGCCGACCCCGTAATAGCCAAGCGTTTGACCGAAATCCTCCGGACAGGGATATAGTTTCAGGCATGAACGGGCCGGATCAAAGAAACCAAAAAAGCCAAGGGTCGTATTCATCCCGAATCTTGCAATTTCAGTTCCCGCCTGATTTACTTTTAATTGCAATAAATTATTAACAAACCGGACAGGGAACCCCAGGTTGTCAAAAAAATCGGAAAAAGCAATGCGCACGGGTTCCCTGACAATAAAACTGTATCCCAGGGCAAGCGGTTTGAAAAACCAGATTAACATTTTATCATTTACCTGTGTCATAAACCGGTTGTAACCACTTAACGGGTCATTGATTTCCAATATGTCTTGATCATCAAATTCATCAAATTCATCAAATTCTCCGAATTCATCATCATCAGGATTTTCCAGCATATCACTCAGGACATCACCGGATAATTGATCCATCGGGATATCCGCAGACGCACCGGAAGCGATACACAAAAATAAGAATACAGTGCATATCAGACACCGCATAATGAATATTTTAAACGGATTGTATCGCATTATCAATTAACTCTATTCGATGATGAAAACCAAATAATTCCAAAATAAGTATAAACAACTAGCTAACACATATTTTGGCATAAACTCAATAAAAGGTTAACCGGCGGTTTGAACCACGGAAAAAAGAATCTATCTGGCAAAGACAGGAGACGCCGGAGTCTGAAGGAAAGAATATTCTAAAACAGGGCAGTATAAAAGAATACCGCCCTGTTTTAAGCTTGTTTCTATTACGCCGCGCTGGAAAGCTTAACAGCGCACACTTTATACTCGGGAATATTGGAAACCGGGTCCAATTCCGCATTCGTCAACCGGTTGGCTGCGGCTTCCGCATAATGGAACGGGATAAAAATCGTGCCGCTATCCACCATGTCCGATATCTTTGCCCGGACTTTAATCTCCCCCCGACGAGATGCCACATTAATCATGGATTCATCTGCAACGCCGAATTTCTTGGCATCTTCAGCAGAAATTTCCGCAAAAGATTCCGGCGCACGCTCATTAAGTCCCTCGGTGCGGCGGGTCATGGTTCCGGTATGATAATGATACAGAACCCTGCCGGTTGTCAGGTACAGCGGATATTCATCATCCGCCTGTTCTGCCGGGGGTATATAGTCGATGGCATGGAATGTGCCTTTACCCTTAGTGAATTGATCGGTATGCAAAATCAGAGTTCCCGGATGTTTTGCAGCGGGACACGGCCAGTGGAGCCCTTCCCTTTCAATCCGGTCATAAGTAATTCCGGCGTATGACGGGGTGACTTCCATAATCTCTTCAAAAATCTCTTTAGCATTCTTATATGCCATGGGATACCCCATGCGTTTGGCTATTTCACTGGTAATTTTCCAGTCATCCCAGGCTGATCCCGGCGCATCAACGGCTTTTCGAACCCGTTGCACCCGACGTTCGGTATTGGAAAAGGTACCTTCTTTTTCAGCAAAACAGGCGGACGGGAGGACGACATCTGCTATCTGTGCAGTTTCAGTCATAAAAATATCCTGGACCACCAGAAAATCCAGATTTCCAAAACCCTTTTCCGCATGATTCAAATCAGGATCCGACACCAGTGGATTTTCACCGATAATATACATGGCCTTTATTTCACCATCATATGCCATGGGCACCATTTTGGTCACGGTCAACCCGACTTTGTCCGGCAACCCGGTAACCCCCCAGGCCGCTTCCATTCTTTTCCGGACCGCCTCATCGGCAACCGGCTGGTAAGCCGTAAAGACATTGGGCAATCCGCCCATGTCACAGGCGCCCTGCACGTTGTTTTGACCACGAAGCGGGTTCACACCGCCGCCGGGAATCCCGAGATTGCCGCACAGCATAGACAGATTGGCCAATGACTTCACATTGTCCGTGCCCGTGGTGTGCTGGGTAATCCCCATGCAATATAATATAGCGCCTGCTTTGGCGTTAGCATACAGCCGGGCGGCATCGATAATCTGCTGGGCAGCAATGCCGGTAATTTTTTCCACATAATCCGGTGTAAATTTTTCAACCATTGATTTCAATTTATCAAAATCAGTGGTCCGCTTTTCAATAAATTCCTTGTTATGAAGATCTTCAGAGATAATCACATGCATCAGCCCGTTAATCCATGCCACATCCGTTCCGAGATTCGGCCTCAGCCATTGATCGGCGAACTTTGTAAGCTTGATCTGTCTGGGGTCCACTACGAGCAGTTTTGCATGCTTATATTTGACCGCTCGTTTGACAAAAGTTGACAGAACCGGATGATTCTCCGTGGTATTGGACCCTGTCACCAGAATCACGTCAGCTTCTTCCACATCACCGATGGTATTTGTCATTGCACCACTTCCAAAAGCTGCGGCCAGACCGGCCACTGTGGAGCTATGTCAGAGACGAGCGCAATGATCGATGTTGTTGGTCTTTAACACGGCCCGGGTGAACTTCATTGCCGCATAATTATCCTCATTGGTCACCCGTGCGGACGTAAGGACACCTATGGTGTCGGCACCATGCTGCTTTTTGATTTCCGTAAGACGTTTCGCTGTCAGGTCCAGGGCTTCATCCCAGGAGGCTTCCCGGAATTTACCATTTTCTTTAATTAACGGTGTGGTCAACCGGTCTTTGGAATGAACAAAATTAAACCCGAACCGGCCCTTAACACATAAGCTGCCGTAGTTCGGCGCTGTTTCTTCTGCCCCGGTAATTTTAATAATCCGGTTGTCTTTTACGTGAAAATCAATTTGACATCCGACACCGCAATAACTACAGGTGCTTCTGACTTTTTTGGTTTCCCATTGTCTGTTAAATCGGGCATCCTTGGGCACCAGTGCGCCCACCGGGCAGACCTGAACACATTCTCCGCAGAAAACACAATCTGAATCCTTCAGCAGCTTATCATCACCGGCAACAACTTTTTTCTTATCCCCATCATAAGCAAACTCAATAGCATTATTCACCTGAATTTCATTACAGGCCTTTACGCATCGACCGCAGAGAATGCATCTTGAAAAATCCCGGATAATAAACGGATTGGCCATTTCCATGGGATAAAGGGTTTCCACATTTGAATAGTCGCTGCCGGAAACCTGATAGTGATACGCCAGATCCTGCAGACGGCAATCTCCCCATGCCGGACATAATTCCGGGCTGCTGTCTTCTGCATGCACTTTCAGCTGATATTGGGTCCAGCTTTCTTCGTGAGGCGCACGGACCGCACAATTATGGTTCCCCATTGACAGCATTTGTTTAATCGTCTGTTTCCGGGATGCCACAACACGGGTGGATTCGGTTTGAACAACCATACCGGCAACGGCCTTGGTATCACATGACGTGACCAGATCCTGTTCTCCGGCAATATCAACCACACATATCCGACAATTTCCTGTGGGCTGGGTTCCTTTGAGATGACAAAGCGTGGGAATCTCAATATTATTTTGCCGGGCTACATCAAGAATCGTATCACCCTTTACAAAATTAAAACGGTTTCCATTGATGACGATGGGTTTCTGATTTTCCATAGCCAGTATGTATCTCCTTCACCGATAAATTGATACGTTATCAAAACCTAAAACCTTATGAATGCCCGGCATTATGCCGGTATCTCTAAGTAACTCGAATAAGAACGAGGTTTTGGCACTGCTTGACTTTCTAAACGCATACCTTCCAGATGAAACGCCATAGCTTCCTTCATATTTTTTTCGACTTCTTCTCTTGTGCTTCCGGTAGCAGCACATCCGTCCATATCCGGCGAATAAGCCGAGTAACCGGTTTTTGTTTCTTCAATTATTACGAGATATTTCATTTATTGAACCCCGCTTTTTTAAAAAAATAGAAATAGAAGAAAATCCTATATAAACAAATGACTGCAATGTCAACGGGATAATTTAGCTGCCGATTTAACTCAAAATCCACTTTTGACTTCAGCGGCAATCTCATTCACATCCGCCATCACTTTTTCAATATCCAATGTCAGCAATTGTCGGTTCTCCATAACCACCTGCCCGTTGATAACGGACGTATCCACATCATTGCCGCCAGCTGCGTACACAAGGTGGGAATACAGGTTGTACATAGGGGTCAGGTGCGGTTTATTGATATCAATGATAATTATATCCGCCTTTTTCCCCGGCACCAACGAACCGGTTACGCCATCTAGGCCCAGTGCTTTTGCAGCGTCTCTGGTTGCCATCTTCAGCACCGTATTCGCATCCATGACCGTCGGATCCAGCGTATTCACCTTATGAATTTTTGCGGCGGTATCCATTTCCAGGAACATATCAATATTATTATTACTGGTGCATCCGTCCGTACCGAGTCCCACACAAATGCCGGCGTTCATCATCTGAGGCACCGGGGCGATGCCGGAGGCCAGCTTCATATTGCTCTCCGGATTATGAGAGACCTTAACATCATAAGATGCCAGCTGTTCAATATCTTTATCTGTCACGGCCACGCAATGACAAGCCAGCAGCAGTGGCGACAGCACACCGATATCCGCCAGATGCGCAATTGGGGTTTTCCCGTAACTTTCAAAGATGGTGTTCACTTCGATTTGCGTTTCCGCCACATGGATAATCAGCGGCACTTCATATGCATTTGAAAGATCACTGGCCCGTGTCAGCAAATCCGGAGCGCAAAGATAGGGTGAATGGGGCTCCACGGCTACAGTGATCAGGGGATCGCTTTTCCACTTCTTTATCAGGTTTTCCGAATATACAAATCCTTCTTCAATGGCCCCGTAGCTGGGTGACGGGAAATTATACAGGACCTCGCCCACCACAGCCCGCATACCGGCTGCTTTAGCTGCTTCCGCCACTGCATCTTCAAACAAATACATATCTGCAAAACAGGTGGTTCCGGAAAGAATCATTTCTGCACATGCCAGCAGCGCCCCTGTTTTGACCTTTTCATAATTCAATTTTGCTTCAGCAGGGAAAATATAATCATTGAGCCAGGTCATTAAATGAAGGTCATCGGCAAGCCCCCGGAAACACGTCATGGCTGCGTGGGTATGAGTATTAATCAGCCCGGGCATGATAATCCCGTTTTTAGCATCAACGACCTTTGCAGCCCGGCAATCTGAAAATTTTTCATTCGGCCCAATATCGACAATCCGGTCTCCGCAAACGGCTACCGCGCCGTTGGCAATAACCGTTTCATTGCGGTCCATGGTTACAACAATACCGTTTGTTATCAGAAGATCCGCTTTATTCATCTTTGGCCAGTTCCTTTATAATGGTTTGTATAATGGCCGATAATTTAGACGATGCCCGTTGCGCTACATCGATAATTTCCTCAACCGTATCTGCTGTCGGATGATCCGGATCATTGATATTGGTGATGATAGACAGGCCCAGTATTTTCATTTTTGCATGAACCCCTGCAATGGCTTCCTGTACCGTGGAAAAACCTACTGCATCTGCGCTGTTCTGCCTCAAAAATCGTGTTTCAGCCGATGTTTCAAGAGACGGCCCTTTTAAACCGGCATATACCCCACACTGTAATTCTTCTCCACACGCTTGTCCTGATCTTTCAGCGATTGCCGAAAGGTTCCTGTCATACACATTCGTCATGTCCGGAAACCGGTCACCCCATTCGTCTATATTAAGGCCAACCAGAGGATTTTCGCCGGTCAGGTTAATATGATCCTGTATCACCATAATATCTCCGGGTTTAAACGACAGGTTCAGCCCACCGGCGGCATTTGTCAGAATCAGGACCTTAACGCCCAGCAGCTGCATCACCCGGACCGGAAAAGTCACTTCCTTTGGAGAATATCCTTCATAGAGATGAAACCGTCCCTGCATGGCTATAACCTCTACACCTTCCAGAGTACCGGAGATCAATCGCCCGGAATGGCTCTGCACCGTTGATACGGGTATATTAGGTATCTTTCTGTAATCAAATACATTTTTCACCGTAAGGGATTCAATGCTTTCACCCAACCCGGTTCCGGTCATTATTCCGATACGTGGCGGACGTTTAATATGTTGCTTTAAAAAACCAACCGCTTCTTCAACCTGCTGTTTGTATGTTCTCATTTATGTATCCAGCTATATAAGTTTTCCGCAGCCAAAATCCACTGACTTCATTAAAGCGTATAAAAAATAACAATATCCAGTATTAATCTTTTCCCCGTAAATTCGTCAAGAAAACAATACAATCTATATTGAGCGAAAAATACAGGCCATGAACTGTATTGACATATTTAGAATATTATGAAAAAAAGATTTTTTTACTAGGTCATCTCTTCAACAGTCAGACCTTTGTATTTATAATTTAAAACTTGTTGCAATCACTTATTACATTAAAATTTATGTTATTGTTCAAACGTTTTTTTGAATCAGGAGTGGAATTATGATTGAAGCATTTTTAGTAATGGGGGGAATGGGCGCGATCATTGGTGCCGGCCTTGCTGTGGCTTCGAAAGTTTTTTACGTTTACGTGGACCCGACGGTTGAAAAAATTGACGACCTTCTGCCCGGCGCAAACTGCGGCGGATGCGGCATGCCCGGATGTGCGGCAAATGCGGAAGCCATTGTGGCAGGTAAAGCAGCCCCTAATTCCTGTGTTGCAGGTACCGATGAACTGGCCCAGGCTATTGCAGAAGTAATGGGCATAAGTATTGAAGCCAAAGAGCCGGATATCGCACTTCCCGGCTGTACATACGGCGTCAAGGACGCAGTATTGAAATTCACCTATGACGGTCTCAGCAATTGTCAGGCGGCGGCCATGATGTACGGCGGGATGAAAGAATGCCAGATTGGATGCATAGGCCTTGGTTCCTGTATGGCTGCCTGCCCGTTTGATGCAATTAAAATGGGCGAAAACGGTCTGCCGGTGGTAGATGAAGTCAAGTGTACCGGCTGCGGCACCTGTGAACGGGTTTGTCCCAAAAACATCATTACCCTGTCTTCGGTCACTCGAAGAATTTTAAAAGAATACACCACTGACGACTGCACCACGCCCTGTCAGCGGGCATGCCCGGCAGGAATCAATATCAGCGAATATATTCATCAGATCGCTGAAAAAAATTACCATCAAGCGATCCAGGTAATTAAGGAAAGAAATCCCTTTCCGACCGTTATCGGAAGAATCTGTCCCCGGCCCTGTGAAACCAACTGCCGCAGACAATTAATCGATGAACCGGTTGCCATCAATTTCCTGAAACGATTTGTGGCTGATTATGAGATGAAAAACAATAATCGTGTACTGCCGTTTAAAGCCCCGGAAACCGAACGCCGCGTTGCAATTGTCGGTGGCGGTGTTGAAGGCCTGTCCACGGCTTTTTTTACCGCACGCCTGGGTCATTCACCCACGGTATTTGAAGCCACTGAAGACCTCGGCGGATTGCTGAGAACCGCCATTGCCCAGTACCGGCTTCCGCATGATATTCTCGACTGGGATATCGCCGGTATTGTTGAAATGGGTGTTGAAACACAAACCGATGAAACCCTGGGCAAAGACTTCACCATCGCATCTCTGCTGGCCGGTGATTATGAAACCGTATTCCTGGCAGCCGGCGGATGGGACAGCCGAACCGAACGATTAAAAGACACTGCTCCGGAAGAAGCGGTGCCCGGAACATTTCTTTTAATTGATCTTCTAAAAACAGGTGCAGACAACAAATACCAGCTGAATATTGCCAACAATATAGTGATGGCAGAAAGCGGCAAACTCACCGCTGTGGCAGTGAAAACATGCAAAGCGCTGGGTGCAAAAAAAGTTACCGTTGTTTTCAAAAACTCAAAACAAACCGCAGCATTGGATGAAAACGAAATCAAAGCATTAGAAGCTGACGGCGTGACACTCATCTTTGATGCAACCATCACCGGTCTGGCCGGCAAAGGAAATAATCTGACCGGGATAACCGTTAATAAAAATACTGCCATAAAAGCGGACACATTGATTCTTGAGTCCGGCCGTTTGCCTGAACTCATTTTCTCTATGCCCAAAACCGAAAATGAAACCGAAACCGAAAAATCCAAAATGCCGGCAGACAAGCTGGAATGGATTGCCGTCACATCCTATAAAAATCCTGAAAATGGCGTCTCAAACGGTCTGCTGACCAAAGGTGATGTAATTACGGATTTCTCCGCCGCCATCCACGCTATTGGCGCCGGTCGTCGAGCAGCCGCATCCATTCATCATATTCTTTATGATATGGATATAGAACTCCCAAGTCATGTGGTTACCCAACAGACAATCCTTCAGGATGTGGATCATCTGGAAAACGTGAAGCCCAGTTCACGCCTGATTATGCCGCTGAACAATATCAATGACATACCGAACATATCCACTGAAGTTGAAAAAGGATTTACCGAACAAATGGCTGTTGCAGAAGCTAACCGCTGCTTAAAATGCGGTTTGATCTGTTATGCCGACCAGTCTGTTAATATTCGTGAAGCTTCCTGATTCTTCAGCTTAATTTCTTATAATCGATCACGTAAATGGAAGGCATAATGCCTTCCATTTACTTTTTTACCCTCTGCCGATTGTCATCCTCGCCCTTCCGACCAACCCATGAGATTTTTTTTATGTATACCCGATTCCGGTTACAATTCTATCTGATTGTTTTTATGAGCATGCGGGCCGTGTTTCATCTGACTGAAGAACTGAGTTACAGAAAAAAGCTGGCAAGCCTTCCGGAACACGATCGGGCCCATCTGTGCGGAGACATCAAACGAGTTTATAAACTTCTGGTGACCCAATGGGTGGATTACATGATTCATTTAAAGGACTTCTATCCGTATCTATTTTCATTAGAAGTCCGGATGAGCCCCTATAATCCGGAAGCTTCGGCAATTACTAAAAAAGAAGCATAATACCTATATACTTGACTGAATCAAATATGCCGGTTGACAAGCCCACTATAAGTGCTTAAATATCATGACATAAAAATCAAATGAATACTTGGCAAACATTAAGGATATATTATGGCAACAGAAGAAGGCATTATAACAAAAGTCAATGAAACCACTGCTATGGTGAAAACCAAACAAATGACCGCCTGCGAGTCCTGTGCGGAAAAAGATACCTGCCACAGCACCGGTGGCGGGGGCAGCGGCAAAACAATGGAAGTCGAGGCGGAAAATACGGCAAACGCCCGGTTAGGGGATACAGTTATTGTCACATTTGACAGCACCCGGCTGTTCATGCTGTCTTTTCTTCTGTATGTGTTTCCGATTATTATAATGATTATCGGGGCTCTTCTGGGAGAGCGGGTGGCTCAAAATTTCAACGGAAATCCATCCACCTATTCCGCAATTATGGGTTTTGCCTTTTTCTTTGCAGCCATGGCTGTTGTCAAATTAATGGATAAACGCGCAAGAAAAACCGGACAATTCCGCCCGGAAATCGTTAAAGTCAAAAGAAAAGCCAATATCGGTAGTGCGGATGCAGAAGTTGATATGCCCCTGGCCCCGTGTTCCGTGGCAGAAAGACATCAGGCACACCCTTAAAATAGGAATCTTTCATCATAGAAGATCGAATGCATCTCTCCCGGGTGGCAGCGGCAACTTGTTGCCGGTGTCCGAAGGACAAAAAGGGACATTATAGAATATGCATAATCTGAACACCAGTCGGCTTCTCCCCAAAACAAAAAGCCTGGGCAATATCCCTCTGAAACAATTCTAATTAATAACAATCCTTCAGTCGATCCCACTGCCCCTTCTTCACCCAGGTATATTTTTCCTTGAAATGCTTGTCTATTTTGGAAAATTTTCCAGTGCTCCGGCGTTTAACATATTTGGAAAAACCACCCGGACCGGCATTGTACATGGCATACAGGGAGCATGCCACCGAATCGCTGTCTAAAACGTCTTTCCCTTTAAGGGATTTCATTTTGGGTAGTGCATATTTCTTTAAATAAAGATTCAGGATATCAACCCCAACAGCGGCATTGTAGCTGATATCCCACCGGAGCCGCTCAATATTATAGATCCCTCGCCATACCCGTTCATGAATCTGCATCATGCCGACAGACGTGTTATTGTATGACCGGATATAGGTCAGTTTCTTCTTATCAACAATAAATTGACGGAAACAGCTCTCCTGCCATGCCGTGGCATATACCGCTTTCTGAAACATCTGATGATGATTTTTCGGAATGTTGTCCTTTTTTAAAATTTTCCTGGTGGCGACCTCCAGCAGTATTTTTGATTTTTTAAGATGGGTATCGACATTGTCTTTACTCACCAACCACACTCTCATTTCCTTGAGGCTGGGGTGGGACCAGGATTTTCCCGCCCAACAGATCCCGGGCATCAATATCTTATAAAGGCCTGACATAATCGTTTGCCGGGCATCCATCAACATGGGAAAGCTTCCTGTTTCCGGCTGAGCTTTTGTGTCTTCCTGTTCAAGAAGATCTTCGTTCAAAGCAGGATCAATGATTTCCAAGGACGGTTCCATGCCCAGAAGCTTTCTCAAGTCCGGATCAAGCAACTGGTTGTACTTCAGGGTAAGCGCTTTGTTCTCAGACAGCATCCGGGCCAGCCGGATGAATCCGTTTTCGCTGATTTCAATATTAAATACCGGCCCGAGTTTATCCAGCGCGGCCAATGCATCCGAAGCAGCAAAAAACGTAAGAAACCCCCATGAATTGGCGGACATATCTCTGGCCAGATGCTTCTTCAAAATGGGCGACAGTCTTTCCCAGGCATCCACAAACTGCTCCCTTACAAAATCACCTGAGGACGTTGGCGCTTTTGCCTCAAATTCGCTAACAAACCGATACCTCGTATCCAGCAGCACTGTCATCAGCGTTTCGCGTTCCTCAATAGTTAACGGCATATCTATCAGGGACATCAGGGTCTGGACCAAAAAAGAATCCCACGTTTCACATATTTTAATAAAAGCGTCAATTTCTCCTGGCATAAGTGCTGCCGGAGTCGAAGGTTCAGAAGTCACCGCAAGGGTTTCGATGTCTGCCAGAATCTGTATTTTCATCGCATTCGCCTCAGCTGCAACAATGCCGGGCCGGAGGCTTTCAACCATGGCAATCACGCGAGAAGAGTCCGCTTCAGGCACAGCAGAAATCAAAAAAGGTTTCAGCTCCGCTATCGGTTCATTGACCTCGATACAGATATTTCCCATGCGCGCCATGACAGGTGCTTTAAACAAATTCCACAAATTCCCCACCAGACTTTTGTCTGGCCTATGATTTCTGTCCAGAAGAACGGAATTTACCGGATTTAATGACAACTGCCAGTTGTCAGGGTTTATGCCGGGCTTCATATATACCACCAAATAACCGTCCCATTCCATGGGGAATAAACAGTTACCCCCCATGAGGGCACCCCCCTTCAGATGAACAGCGGCTTCAACCCGCAACAGATTGTTTTCACTTGAAAAACATGGATTTGAAAGAGAGATTCTCTGGCAGTCATTGACCGGATCGGTGATAATCATCGTCTGGCCCGGGTCGGTGAAAGCCGAGTGAATCACAAGGGTTTTGAGAAAAGGATAGTCGATCTGCAAGGGAAAGGAAATAGTTTCAGCTAAGGCCGGTCCCGGGACCAGCAGGAGGCTGCCAAGCAGTAAAACCATTATTGTAAAATGAGGGGAAACATTTTTCATGAAAGAGTCCTTAGTCAATCTTTTTTTGTTGTGTATCAACACCTCTGATCCGGGCATCTCACCCGGGTGGCAGCGGCAACTTGTTGCCGGTGTCCGAAGGACAAAAGGGACATCATAAAATCTTCGTTATGGGCACACCTGTCGGCTTGCTCAAAAGATAAAACCGGGCTGAGCTGAATTTCCAGTTTTCCGGACGATCAATCAAGCCTGATTTAACCGGGTTCAAATGCATATAGATTAATTTCTCCCTGGCCTTGCTTTCAGAAAAAATATTAAAATCATAATATTTCGGTTGCCACATGGGGCCTTCCAGGTCAATTTTTGCGCCGTAGTTAATCAGTTTTTCTTTATACAAATGTTTAAGTTGAATCGATGACCTTCTTTTCCACTGATTCATGAATACGCTTAATTTGCCTAACTCCTGAAATTGAACTATTGCATGAACATGGTCCGGCATGATCACAAATCCCATGCAAATGCCGTTCTGATTTTTCAATTGAGCTGTCAGAAAGTGAATAACAATTCTTTTTGCCTGTTCATCATCTAAAATCCTCTGACGACGATAGCAGGAAAATGTCACAAAATGGGCGTGATTTTCCTTGTCTAAAATCTTACGAGGCATTTATTGAAGGCTCGTTTGATGGTTGTTGATACGAAAGTTCATAAGAGTCCCTTTTGTTCTTCGAACACTGGCAACAAGTTGCCAGTGCCACCCGCCAATTTAAAATATGTCAATGAAGAATTATATCATCACTATCCTCATCGGTTTCGCCATATTCATCAAATTCATCATACTCCTCCGGATCATCTTCCGATTCCATAATTGCCTCGGCCATGGACAGTGCCTCAAAAGCCGCATCAACAATATCCTGATCATCAGAATCGATGAGATGCCCAAAAACATAAGACGCTTCTTCAGGCCGGATATTCACCACGGCTTCAATGGCCGCAAAAAGCAGATCCTTGTCGATCTCCGCTGATTTGAAGATATCTGCAATATATGGCCAGGCGGCTTCCAGCACCCAATTACCAGCCGCACAAACAGCCTGATATTGAATGTCCGGGTGTTTACTTTCCAGTGAATCAAGAATCTGATTATCAAATCCTTTAATGTAACACATGCAAAAGACAGCGGTGAGTTGCCAGGCTTCGTCATCACTGTTATAAGCCTTATGTACGACAGCCTGATGCCAGTCCTGTGTTGCCCGCACTGACGCCTCAAGGATTCTCCGACGCAAATCTTTTGATAACTCCTCATTCATAAAGAGTTGGTGAAGAGACCGCTTGATATGTTGAAAGAATTTTTCAGAAATCAATATATCCTCTTCATCGTCAAACCCATGAATATCGGCCATTTCAAGTGCCGGACCCAGAGCGATAACGGCTGTGCTCCTGATTTCATCCGTTTCATTATTGTTTTCCGCGATTGCAAGCAAGGCTTCTGCCAGTTCATCGTTAATGACGACTGAGTCTCCCCCCAATTCCGCTGCGAGAAGTCGATCAGATGCTTCGGCATTTTCATCACGGAGGATATCCAATATTGTTTTGCCCGCATCTTCAGGCCAATCCCACGGTGGCATATCATAGAGTTTCTTTATCATCATCTTCTCCTTTCCTGTTTATTCGTTTTATCTTTTCATTTGATATCTAAAATCAGGGGCTTGCTTTTGCATCTTGCGATAATTGTTAATGGGTCAAGGGCGACCCCAAGCACTACCTATGCAATCGGCTTCTCTTGGTCAGATGCAGGAGCAAAAATCGCTTGCGGGGATGGCGGAAGTCTTTTTGTAAGGCCCTTACAAGTTCTCCACAGATGCGCCAACAGCCACTTGAGGCCTGATCCTGGCGCGAATCTGCTGATAAATCGGGATAGCAACGCCTTCGGCCACCTCAAGCGTCACAGCCAATCCATACGGAATTGCCTCATCCAGCTTCTCCGTCGCATCAGCCTTGCACGTCACATGCAACAAGATATGACCGTCTTCTTGATAAGCGGCAATCTGATTATCACCTTCGAGGATTTCGTGCTGTACCGTGCCGCGCAAGACTTGGTTGTGATCTGCTTCCTGCCGGGATAACGCCAATTCCGTTTCTTTCCATTTGCCTGCCGGTTGCAGTTCGAGCTTCGCCTCGCGTAAATTGCGATGAGCCGAATTAATCGGCGAAAACCAGGCCAGAGTTACCACCATACGTCGCCATTCTTGGCTGCCCGACAGGCCAAGTGGCAGAGGGAAACGATACTCATGAACCTGGTTTTCCTTGATTTCACCACAGCCTATAACCGTACCCCGTTGTTCGGTACAGGCAATTACACGTTCGATATTCACCGCGCCATAGCCAATGTAACGGGCCATTACCGCTTTGAAGCGACGTGAGTTTTTCGGAGTTTTCAGAGACTCAGTTAATGCTTTTTCAGCTTGGTCATCGTGTTGCGCGCCATGTACCAGCAGTGCTTTTATGAGCACTGCCATCAGATTATCGGGAACCTGTTCACCGTGTTCCGCCTGCAACTGCGCCAGCACCTCATAAATTCTGGCCCCACTACGTGTCGCCAGAGCCGTGGCGTTGCTGGTACCACAGGTATAAACCCTCTGAGAAAGTTCACCCTCTTGAGTGCTATCCCAAGCCACCTGTTGGCCTGGCACACGAAGTCCGGTGTCAATAGGGTAGCGTTGCTCACTGTTTATGTGGGGTGTTTTATAAAGTTGCCGCCCACCAGGAAAAAAAATTTCCGGTTTGATCGAACGGCGAAAGCCATGCCCTAAACGGGAAATAGGGCTGAACAATGCGCCATTCGGCATCAAGTCTATGCGCTGGCCCAGTACATAGGTTCCAGACTCGTCCGCGTGCAATGCTCCCACAGTAAGCGAGTTCAGCGATTCCGCAGGCGACAACAATCGTCGTTCGGATAGTTGCTGCTCAATACACTTCAGGACATGGGCGACTTTCTGTTCATCAGACAAGGCAGAAAACTCGCTGTGCGGAATGCCAACTTCAATGTCGCTCCCGAAATTCCCCGCACTGACACAAAACAATACACGGTACTTCCAAGATAGCCAATCAAGCAGCCTCGCCCACGGACTGGGCGTGTGGATAAAAGGGCGTTCCGAGTCAGCAATCGAAAGATTGATAATTTTGATGCCAGGAGCTTGCGCGGGTACATAGCCTTCCCCCTCGAACATGCGGCGCACGGCACGTTCAATCCGGTCTTCGAAGAAAACCTCATTTGGAAAATACTCATCATGCTTGCCAAAACTCCTGGCCTGCGGATCGGGTTGCATTATCGCCAAGTGATACACCTTGCGAGTCAACGGGACAGACTTGCCGTCCACCATTTCCCCATGCACTACCAGGGATGCCATAGCTGTACCGTGTCTTTTCTCTCCAGGCTGATATTCGGCGGCCAGATTATCGGGATCATCGAATAACAATCGATCTTTCAACGCCTCATGCAAAAGGTTCGGCGCGCCATCAAGAATAGCGGCCACTGGCGGCAATTCCG
>JAQIBZ010000426.1 GCA_027858815.1 Desulfobacteraceae bacterium | reverse complement strand
GCTCTTGATAACATATCTCTTTTTGCCTGAGATAAAAGATCCTGATCAGAGGGTCCGATTCCAAGGATATAGTTCGCCTGGGCTTCACCGGAAACCGAGCCTAATACTTTGAAATTGGCTTCACTCAACTGAACATTGGTGTTAATTGAATGTCCGATATTCCCTCTGGTCATTGAACATCCTGAAACAAATCCTGCCAGCAGCGTTGCGAATACAAGAACTGTAAATACTTTTCTCATGCTTTTTCTCCTCCGAATGATAGGGTGCATATTATTGTGAGTTCAAAAGCTAGCTTTGATTATTTCTTTAAATGATTGTTCATTTGTTTCCGGTTTATTTTGAAATGAGCTCGATGTTTAATGTGTTTTCAGATGACTCATAAATATTGATACTGAAGGAATCAAAGGATTTCATTAAAAGTGCATCGGCGAGAGACTGTGAGGTCCCGTCATATTTAATCATTAGAATTGCCTCATCAGGTGTCATTTCCAGTGTCTGCTGACTGTTGATGCCGTCAATGTTTTTTAGTTTATTCCTGAATACGACCAGATAGGGGAGGATGTCAGTGCCGTTGACGGTTAACGTAATTTCTCCGGTTTTTGTCATGCGCTCGTTCCATTTTGGCAGAATCTGAGAAGTCAGGGCAATACCTGTCTGAAAACCGGCATCGGTCAGTGCCTGGTTACTACCGGCTGCGATATCCCTGTTGACGTTGGTGTCGTTGTGCATTGTCCGGGCGATCTGTTCCCCAGAGACGGTCAGCAGGGCTTTAGTTGTCACGGTCGCCTTAAATGTCATGATGTGTTCACCCATACGGTTCGACATTTCTACGGCAATGGCATTGCCGACAATGACCAGGTCCGCATTGACCCGTTTGCCGATTTCGATTGCCTGGGCATCTGTTAATTCGGCGTTTAGGCCCAAGTCTTCAATAAGTCCGAAGGGTATCATTTCGTCGCTGATAACGGAGAATCTTTTTTCGGTAAATATTTTCTTCATTGAACTTACTGCCGCATCTGTCTGGAAAAAAGATTTTTCTTTCCGCCACCAGTATTGAGGGGAAATATCATCTGCCTGCTGTTCGGCGATTAAAAATAAAATTTTCGGTAAATTCTCCGGTGAAAGAATAATGCCGGCAGTGGCCAGTGCTTCTTCCAGCTTAAGGCTTGAAACCGTAACCTGCACCAGCACCCGGTAATGTTTTTCCGTTTTGACTTCTTTTAATACTTTATAATCAGAAATAAATGTATTGCGCTGCCCGGAAATCAGATCACTGATAGAAACAAATTTTTCAGTCAGACCGGTAAAGGGAATCATTCCAATTGCGGTTTGTTCTACCGCTGAGAGCAGGCATTGCGATACCGCAGCCGATCGTGCCGCCAGAACGTCGGTATAAATGCGGCTGTCTCCCATCACCAGAACCACGTTTTTGTCGTCGGCAGTATTGGCAACGCATGGCTGAACAAACAGCAGGGAAATGGTACATATTGAAAAAAAGATATTTAAAATAAAAGTATTTTTGTGCTTGTTGTGTATCATCAGCACTTAACCTCCGGGTGATTTATGTTTGTGAAGCCATCAACTTTAAGCATTTCTGTTCAACGTGTAATCAGCTATTAACAAAAGTGTTTCCGTCGTTTTTGAGGCTGGAAATGACTGAATAATATTTTTTGCCTGATGAATATGATTTTCCGCAACCTTCCGGCAGTATCGAATGCCGCCGGTGTCATGCATTAATTGGATCAGTTTTTCAAAATCACTGTCTGTGAAGTCTTTATCTGTTATCACTTTTTCCATCCAGGCGTGATTTGCTGCGTCAGCATGTTCAAGGGTATGGATTACGGGCAACGTCAGTTTGCCTTCTTTTAAATCCGCACCAATGGCTTTCCCAAGCACTTTCGTATCCGATGTGTAATCTAACAGATCGTCTGCGATCTGGAACACAATCCCGATATGATAGCCGTATTCGGAAAGCTTTTTTTCCACTTCTATGGGCGCGCCGGCCAGAATCGCGCCGGTCTGGCAGGCCCCCTGGATAAGAAATCCTGTTTTTCGCTGAATTACGTCCATGTATTCTTTTTCGGTCAGGCTGAGATCTCCTTTTTTTATCAGCTGGATAATCTCTCCCTGGCACATGTTTTCCGTAATTTCAGCAATGACTTTAATGATTTTTGGGTTTTCCGTTTCAGCGGCAATATGAAGGGCCCGGGCCAGGAGGAAATCACCCACCAGAACAGTGACCGGCGCACCCCATATGGAATGAGCCACGGGTTTTCCGCGTCGGATGGTTGCCTCATCCACCACATCATCATGCAGTAAGGTGGCGGTATGGAGAAATTCAACAATTGTGGAAAATTTTTTAATGAATTCATCTGTATAGCCGCAAAGACGAGCACTAAGCATATTCAGAAGCGGGCGTATCCGTTTTCCGCCGCTGAAGATAAGGTGCCCTGCGGTTTCGCGGACCATTTCAACATGCGGGTTCAGGTTTTGATTTAAAGCGTCTTCAATGTCTTTTAAATCCTCTTCAACCAGCAGCATCAGCTTTTGCTTTAAGCCGCTCATATGGATTCTCCCCTGAGATCGTATTCAAGTGCATCGGTAATTTTGACATCTGAAAATTCGCCCACAACGGCATCTGCTGAATCAATGTAAACAATGCCGTCTACTTCCGGGGCCTGAAAAGCGGACCGGCCGGAAAAAAGTCCGGCTTCTATCTCTTCTTCTACCAAAACCGGATAAATTTGTCCGACATGGTTTTGATTCTTTTCAGCAGATATTTCAGCCTGGGCGCTCATTAAAATGTGATGGCGTTCTTCGGCCACATCTGCCGGTATGTGTCCGGAAAGCCGGTGGGATGGTAGTTCTTCAGAATCCGAATAAATGAATGCGCCCAAATGGTCAAATTTGACTGTTTTGATAAAATTCAGCATCTGTTCAAAGTCGCTGTCTGTTTCACCGGGAAATCCGACCATGGTCGTTGTGCGTAAAGCCGCTTCCGGTATGATCTCATGGATGTTATCAAACAACCGGCGCAGGACATTTTCATCATATGGTCTGCCCATACGTTTTAAAATCCTGCTGCTGACATGCTGAATCGGGATATCAAAATAGGAGCAGATGTTTTCATGAGTCGCTATTGTCCGGATGAGACGTTCATCGGTGGTATCCGGTGACCCATACAAAAATCGGATCCAGGTATCTGTTGATATGTCCGCAACTTTTTCCAGAAGCTGGGACAGGTTTACGTCTGGCGACAGGTCCCGGCCATAGCATCCGGTATCCTGGCCAATGATCACCAGTTCCCTGAATCCGGATGAAATCAGATGCCGGGCTTCGGCAATAATATCTTCTGTGGACCGACTTCGCAGCGATCCTCTCAGTCGGGGAATCATGCAATACGTGCAATGCCGGTTGCATCCTTCGGTGGCTTTAAGATATGCCATTGCTGTTGTCGAAGGAATTCGCCGGGTATTATGTGTTTGAAGCGGCAGGTCAACCGGGGCAGGCAGCAGACAAGATCCTTTTTCCGGCGGGTGCTTCAGCACTTGCGTTATTTTATGATATGCACCGGTGCCTAAAAAAGCGTCCACTTCCGGCAGTGATTCGGCAAGATCCTTTCTGAAACGTTCGGGAAGACATCCGGCGACAATAAACTGTTTGCATTGGCCTGTCTTTTTAAATTCAGCCAGTTCAAGAATTTCGTCCACGGATTCATCCACTGCAGACGCAATAAAACTGCAGGTATTGACAATGATAATATCAGCAATTGACGGATCATGGGTAAATGTAAAACCTGCAGCTGCCAGTTGGCCATGCATGATTTCACTATCCACGAGATTTCTGGCGCAGCCGAGGTTGCTCATATAAATTGGTTGATGACTATTTATGACGGTTACTCCCCGGTAAATTTGGGTTTTCGTTTTTCACCAAATGCGGTAAATGCTTCAAACAGGTCATTGGACGGGATAATATTGGTGCTGATGGACGCAAC
>JAQIBZ010000316.1 GCA_027858815.1 Desulfobacteraceae bacterium | reverse complement strand
AACATAGATTCCGGCTAAGCTTGTCCTCGAATGTTTCTATCGGGGAAGCATGCCGGAATGACATTGTGCTGGCCGAAACGATGACTAAAGCCAATTTTTCAATGAACAACAAAGAAAATTCAGGGAAAATGGAACAAATATTAAAAAAGTTCGGCTCTGACCCGCAAAAGGCAAAACCCTTTGTAGAAGTTTTTGATAACCTCATGGGGTCGATTCGAGAACCATTAGTGGTGCTTGATTCTGATCTGAAAGTGGTAAAAGCCAATCATTCCTTTTATCAAACGTTTGACGTCAAGCCGGATGAGACAGAGGGGGTATTGATCTATGATCTTGGCAACCGTCAATGGAACATCCCGAAACTGCGAGAGTTGCTTGAAAATATTCTTCCTGAAAATTCCGCATTCCATGACTTTGAACTGGAACATGACTTTGAAACCATCGGCAAAAAAATTATGTATTTAAATGCCAGACGGATTTACACAAAGTCGAACAAAACCCGGCTGATCCTTTTGGCCATTGAGGATGTGACTGAAAGGGAATATTATAAAAGAAATCTTGAGGATCTTGTCACGCAGCGAACAGCCGAACTCATTGTCTCAAGGGAAGAGGCGGAAAACAGAAAACAGATTGCTGAAACGGCTCTAACCGAAATAAATAAGTTAAAAGAGCAGCTGGAAGCGGAAAGAGAATATCTGCAGGAAGAAATTAAACTGGAATACAACCATGAGAATATTATCGGTCAAAGCGACGGCCTTGAATACGTGCTCTATAAAGTTGAGCAAATTGCCGACAGCAATACCACCGTATTGGTTCTTGGGGAAACCGGAACCGGCAAGGAACTGGTCGCCCGCGCCATTCACAACCTGAGCCCGCACAAAAAAAGGGCGCTGGTGAAAGTCAATTGCGCCGCACTGCCGGCAAACCTGATCGAAAACGAATTATTCGGTCATGAGAAAGGCGCTTTCACCGGATCGCATTCCAGGCGCATTGGAAGATTTGAGATCGCAAACGGATCGACCCTGTTTTTGGATGAAATCGGAGAATTGCCCATCGAATTACAGACAAAGCTGCTCCGGGTGATCCAGGACGGCGAGTTTGAACGAGTGGGCAGCTCCCAAACCATCAAATCGGATGCCCGGATTATTGCCGCCACAAATCGAAACCTGGAAGAAGAAGTCCGTAAAGGCAATTTTCGTAAGGATCTCTGGTACCGGTTAAATATTTTTCCGATTACCATGCCGCCGCTTCGGGATCGCGCCGATGACATACCGCTGCTGGTGGATTTTTACGTCAAAAAGATTGCCAAGCGAATGGGAAAGTCCATTGAAGTCATTCCGGAGAAAGTCATGGATTCCCTGCAGAATTATCACTGGCCGGGAAATGTTCGGGAACTGTAAAATGTTTTAGAAAGAGCGGTGATTAACTCATCCGGCACCAAGCTGCGTCTGGTGGATGAACTCCGAAAACCGGACAGGGATCTGAAAACCAGAACTAAAACACTGGAAGCGGTTGAGCGGGACTATATCCTCCAGACACTTGAGCAGACCGGATGGAAAGTTGGCGGGAAAAACAGTGCGTCTGAAATTCTCGGGCTCGACCGCAGCACATTGCGCGCCCGCATGCGTAAGTTCAATATTCAAAAAACATAAATTCTCATCCCAATTCAATCTGCCCTTCTCAGCTCCTATCCCCAAAACCAAAAAGATCTTAAAAAAGGTCACATATGACCGATAGGTAATATGTGGCCTTTTTTGCGTGGTTATTGCTGAATGTCATGTAAGTGCTTTTTAATTTTATTATTCCAATAAATCAGCAAGATGAATGACACTTTCCTGCGTTTTTTAAATGTGGCACAAAGATTGAAGTCATAAACAGCAGTGAATAAAAAAATCATCCGGAAAACATATTCCGACAACTTCAAAAAAAATAACAATCGGGACTGAAGTTTTGGCAAAAGACGGGATCATCATCTTGCGCGGCGAAGCTGCCAATGAAGCCCATAAAGACTTGACGACCGAATATGCCAGAAATGTGGAAGGCGTCAAAAGCGTTATAAATGAAATGATCGTGTCAACTGCCGCAAAGCCGGCAGAGGAAAAAACAATGGGCCAGAAGATTGATTCCATGGGAAAAGCGATTGATGACGCGTCCATTACGGCCATGGTCAAATCGACGCTGCTGTATCATAACTCGACCAGCGCACTCAAAACCACTGTCGAGACAAAAGACGGTGTGATCATGCTGGGGGAAAAGCTGAAAACGCGGCTGAAAAAGACCTGGCCACCAAATTCGTGAGCGACGTTCATGGGGTAAAATCGGTGGTCAACAATATGACCATCGAGAAAACCGCGCCCAATAACAACTAAGTAACCAATTTCATACCAATTTACAAATATAGGAAGCTGCAGAAGAAGGCCTAAAGCCCTTCACTGCAGCAAAATTCAGTCGATTATTTAAAATCGATTAAACTTATCAGGAAATGGAGGCAATGTTATGTCAATCAAAGATAATTTAATTAATAAACTGGAATCCCGGATTGATGTCTGGGACAAGGAAATTGAAGCCATAAAGGCTGATGCTGAAAAAAAGGAAGCCCAGGCAGACAATGAAAAAGCCGGTGCCCGATTGAAGGAAGGAATGATGGATAATGTGCATGCCCTGGGAGACAGGATCGATTCCGCAAAGAAAAAGATCATTGAAATCCAAGAGGCGGGTGAGGATCATCTGGACGAGTTAAAGTCAAAGATCCATGACTGGCTAGAGTAAACAAGTGGCAAGGACGAAAATTTAACAGGAAAAAATCGGCCAGGTCAAGAAAGTCATGAACGAGTAAATCAGAATCTGATTTACCAACATAGAATTAATTCATAAAAGAAGGAAAAGTAAAAAGGAGGTTTTCATGACGACAGAAACGAAGGACCGCGCATTTAAAGGAAGACAATATCGCCAGCAGATTATGGATAAGCTTTCAGTTGAGACATCAACAGCTGAAACATTTAAACCTGGAAAAGATAAGGATAGTTATCTCAAGGTATTAGATGAGAATTTGGAGAAATTGAAATCCATGATTGATGACATGAAAGAGAAAAGTATTAATCTGGAAAAAGATGTAAAAACGGAATTTGAAAAAGAAACTAAAAAAATTCAACTCCGTTATGATGAAGCCAAATCCAGATTAAACGATATCCGCCAGTCTGGAGGAGAATCATGGACGGAATTACACGAGGGAGTCTTAACTGCCTGGCGAGACCTGGCAAAAGGGATTAAAAGCGCGATTTCTAAATTTTAATAATCGTATGAGTAGCGGGGCAGACTGGAAAAACTGCCCCGTTTTTGCATTGACCTAAGTTGAGCGATTGTCGAGGTGCCCCCAAATATAAAACGACTACAAGGAAAAGGTGTTGCCGCTATAGTCAGTTACCGCTGCCGAAAGATGTTTTGTGCTTCGCGATTGCGGCGACCACCGGCAAGAAAGTGGGCGACTTTAGAGACCGGTTTTTGGGCGACGGACTCGTGCAGGTAGACAGCGCTTTGGGAAGGCATGAAAAATCCAGCCTGACATTGTCGTTTCCAATGATACGGCAATGGGTTGGATATGGCATGAATCACATGGAATTGCTCAATCACCCGGAAGTATATAAACAGATCAGACGGCGGCTTGCCTATTGACATCCTGAAATGTCGTGTCTGACGGCGACATCTATCCGCGGGATAGTGGATAAAGTGTCCATCCAATGAGTTAAAATCTATAAAATTTAACTCAAACGCAAATCAAGCAGGATAAATTTTATGAAATCAAGCACAAAAGAGCATGTTGAAGGCAAGATGCACCAGGTCAAATGCAAGATCAAGAAGATTGCAGGAAAAATCGTCGGTAATCGCGACCTGGAAATTGAAGGCAAGGACGAAAATTTAGCAGGAAAAGTTCAGGAAAGAATCGGTGAGGTCAAGAAAGTCATGAAACAGTAATATGGTAAACTTTGAAATCATCAGCAAGTATAATTCACAACCAGACAGGAGAAATATCATGAAATCAAGCACAAAAGACAACGCAGAAGGCACGATGCACAAGGTTAAAGGTAAGATCAAGGGACTTGTTGGAAAAACAATCGGAAATAAAAACCTGGAAGGCGAAGGCAAAGATGAAAATACAGAGGGAAAAGTTCAGGAAAAAGTCGGCGAGATCAAAGAAGTTGTAGACAAGTGACAAGGGGATTTTTCGAAATCCTCATAAATCAGCGGCGAGAAATCGCAAGTGTATAGCGGCAGAAAAAGTTCATATATAACCTATCGGTGATATATGACCTTTTTTTATATCGTGATTCAGGAATGCCCAGCTAATTATATTTGAAGAAATTGCCTAACAAATCAAGATGATGGATTAATTGACGGTCAGTATTGAGGGCCTGGCACAAATATTGAATTTATATAAATCAATGAATACGTGAATCACCCGTAAAACGTTTTACGGGAACGATTAAAATCACACCAAAAAAGGAATAACGGCTATGAAAACAAGAAACAGGTTTATCGGTTATTGTGTCCTTCTGATCCTTATCCTCACCTTTGCGGCCTGCGCATCGACATCCAAACAGGAAAGCACCGGCGATTATGTTGATGATTCGGTCATCACAACCAAGGTCAAATCCCTGCTTGCAACGGATGATTTTCTTAAGTCATTCCAGATCGGTGTCGAAACTTACAAAGGCACAGTCCAACTGAGCGGTTTTGTGAACTCAGCACAGGCTTCCGCCAAAGCCGTGGCGCTTGCCAACTCGGTAGATGGCGTCAAATCGGTTAAAAACAGCCTTGTCGTGAAATGAAAGGGCTGAGGTCGGTCAATTTTTGGATAACACATCATTTAAAATTTAACGGGAGAATCAGTCATGTCATTAGGCACTATATTACTTGTAATTCTGGTACTGGCACTTGTTGGCATCATCCCCGTCTGGCCGCATAGCCGGTCGTGGGGATATGCACCCGGTGGCGGACTCGGTTTAGTAGTGATTATCGTTGTGATCCTGCTCTTAACAGGCCGAATCTAAGCTATTAAACGGATGAACTCTTTAACATCGAATTTTAAGGAAAATCAAATGTTGTATATTACTGCAGGAATACTGGTAATCCTCTGGCTGCTGGGAATTTTGAATAATTACACGATGGGCGGATTCCTTCATGTCCTGCTGGTGTTTGCCGTTGCCACTATACTGGTCAATATTGTTCAGGGCCGGAAAATCAAAAAATCAGCAGGACAACATAAACCAAATGAATAGCTTATAAGGCAGGGTCAAATGAAAAAAACCACACTTATTGCTATTATCCTTATTGCCATGGGATCGCCGCCTTCGGGTATCAAGGGGATGTATAACAAAAGGTCAGATGTTTGCTCTCTGGCATGAAGCTTGAATATTTGTAATGGGGTAAGTAAATAAGTGATGAAATGCATAAGGTGATTGAAAAATGGAAATAACCGTCATCAGAACAATCATGAATGTGCTGCGTGAAAAGCAGAAAGAGATTTTGCAAACACTTTTATCTCTGATCGATTCACCCAAAAAAGATAAAGGATGCCTGAACTACGGAATCTTCTGCGATATCGAAGACCAGAATGTGTTTAACCTGATTTCGGAATGGGATACCCGCCAGCATCTGGATCATTATATGAAGTCCCATAAATTCAGTGTTCTGCTGGGAACAAAGAGCCTGTTAAGCGAACCAATGGCAATCCAAATTTATACGGTCACAGATGCTGAAGGAATGGAAGCGATTAATGCCATAAGAACAAAATTAAAACCGATTTATCCCATATGAATGGGGAAAGAAGCTTGGCTTTATGAATGCTCTCCTTGTTTACCCCAAATTTCCGGATACGTTCTGGTCGTTTACTTACGCTTTAAGTTTTATCGGAAAAAAATCCGCATTTCCGCCTCTGGACATGCTCACTGTCGCGGCCCTGTTGCCGGAAGAATGGTCCAGACGGCTGGTGGACGTCAATGTGGAAAGCCTTACGGAAAAAGACCTTTTATGGGCGGACATGGCCTTTATCGGGGGGATGGCGGTTCAGCGAAAATCAGCCGGACAAATTATCAATCGCTGATGATCTGGACCTTGATCTGCAAGCCCAAATTGATACCCGTGGCAATCACACTATCCATATACGGATATCATTACCGCCGAATATGCGAATTATATATTTATTAAAAGGATAGAAACATGGAGATGATCGGAACCCCACATAAAACAAATGTAAATGGTGTATCCATCGCCTGGAGTGAGATGGGCTCGGGCCCGCCGCTCTTACTCATTCACGGTTTCCAGGACACCCACCGCGTCTGGGCAAAGGTTGCGCTCCGGCTTGCCGATGATTTTCGCGTAATGATGATAGACCTTCCCGGCAGTGGTCTGTCGGATCGGCCGGACGCTTCCTATACGCTGACCTGGTATGCGAAAATGATCATTGAATGGATGGATGCCACAGGCCTCGCTCAAGCCCACATATGCGCGCATTCGTTCGGCGGCGGCATTGCCCAGTGGATGCTTCTTGAGGGCCGGAGCCGGATCGACCGGCTGGCACTTCTGGCGCCAGGGGGTTTGGGTAAAGAGGTCGGTATATGGCTGAAGTATGCCACATTTCCAGTGCTTGGACCCCGGCTGACACCGTTCGTTGTCCGCCGTTTCATTCCTTTGCTCATGCGTTTTTCCCCGGCTATTTTCGGTAAGCGGGACCCTGATGAAATTAAGCGGTTCGTCAAGATGATGGACGTTCCCGGAACGCATCGGGCATTTCAGCAGTCCGTGGCGGGCGTCATTAATCTCTCTGGTCAATATATGCAGACAAAACAGCGTGCCAGTGAGCTTGACGAGTTGCCACCCATAGCCCTTTTTTGGGGAGAGAATGATCCCATCCTTCCGGTTAAGCACGGACGTTCCATGATGGCGCATTCTACCGGAATTACCCTTACGACGTATCCGAAATGCGGTCATTTTCCGCAGCTCGACATTGCGTCAACCTTTGCTCATGATTTGAAGAAGTTCCTCCTTGACCCGCATCGGCCCTTTGCACACATTTACGCTGAAAAACCGAGAAAGGTGCCGCCGAAGATTCATGGGAATACCGTGAAAGTACCCGCTGTGCGTTTGTAATAATGTGAAATCAGATACTAAAATAAAATTGAGGGGAAAAATATCATGAAAAACAATTCAGAGTCCAAGAGCATTGAACAGCTAATGGCTGAAGCCGATGAGCTAATGCAGCAGATCAATACCGATGTCCTCAAAGACATGGAAGAAGCCCATCGCCTGGAGTTTGAAAAACACACTCAAAACTTCAAAAAAATCAAATCCGAGGTTCAGAGCAAGGCCGGAAATACTGAATCATCGGAAAGAGAATCCAGCGCCGATGGCATGCACGAAGCGATTCAAGATATTGTGAGTGCCTTTCAGGACCTTAAAAAGAGGCTTTACTGAACCTAAGTTGAGCGATTGTCGAGGTTGCCGCATATGCAAGGAAAATGCGTTTCCGTTATAGTCGTTTATGCGGTGATGCATTTGACACAGCAGATGCGGTAAGATCGGCAATCCCGAAGGGTTTTGAATTTTGAATCTAAAAACAGATCAACATCCTTAATTTAATAGAAAAATATTTTTTTTCAAAATTTGAAACGTTCAACTTAGGTGATAGTCGCCCGAAGAACCACTTCAATAATAAAAAACAGAGGAGACAAATCATGACCGATAAAAATGAATTATGTAAAAAAATCAAATCTATATATCCGGATATCGGCGAATGCGGCATCAATATCAAGGTCGACTATGATGATGCAAAAAAAGCATGGGTTGTGGATTTGAAAAAGGGCACCCATGAGTTGAAAACCTATTTGGAACCTAAAGATGCTGATTTGTGTATAGACGGCAAACAATGTGTCGGTCTGGGAATTCAGATTGCTCAACTCCGTTCCAATATTGACATGATATAAAGGGTATATCGCCAATTGTTTTGTGTAAATGGAGGAGTGATCAATGAAATCCCCATGAAAGGAAAACAGAACATGAGTCAGGAGCACGAGCATCATCACCATGATCAAACACCTCCTCCGGATAAAGCGGCGGAGGAAAGCGTCTTAAAAGACCCGGTCTGCGGCATGGACGTCGGCAAGGATAGCCCTCATCATGCCGAACATGACGGAGGGATGATCTATTTTTGCAGCGAAAACTGTCTGAAAAAATTTCAGGAAAATCCTTCAGCTTACCGTGCAAAACATGAACAGGCAGCAAAAAGTGATAAACCGGAAGTCCATGCTCCCCGCAAAAAGAGTGATCTTTACACCTGTCCCATGCACCCGGAAGTGAAGCAGGCCGGGCCGGGAAGCTGCCCGAAATGCGGTATGGCCCTGGAGGCTGAAACCCCGGAGACGCCTGTCAGCAAACAATGGACCTGCCCCATGCATCCGGAGGTTTTAAAGGACCAGTCCGGCAGTTGCCCCAAATGCGGCATGGCGTTGGAACCAAAGGATGGGGCCGGACAGGAGGAAGAAAACACGGAACTGGCCGACATGCACCGTCGATTCCGGATCAGCCTGGTCCTTACGCTTCCGGTTTTTATTATGGCCATGAGCGACCTGATTCCCGGCAACCCGCTGTCAGGAATCGTCTCGCAGAATGTCCTTGTCTGGATCGAATTGGTGTTGGCCACACCCGTCGTGTTCTGGTGCGGCTGGCCATTTCTGGTGCGGGGCTGGCAGTCAGTCGTTTCCTGGAATCTCAATATGTTCACCCTGATCGGGTTGGGTGTGTCGGTTGCCTATCTTTACAGTCTGATCGCGGCAATATTCCCTGAAATATTCCCGGCCTCCTTCAGAGGAAAAGGAGGCACGGTGGCTGTCTATTTTGAAGCCGCTGCCGTCATCGTTTCCCTGATTCTGCTGGGGCAGGTTCTGGAATTGAAGGCCCGCGGTAAGACCAGTTCGGCCATCAAGGCCCTGCTGGGGCTGGCTCCGAAAACCGCCCGAATCATTCGAGATGACGGCGCTGAAGAGGATATTCCACTCGAACAGGTGCAGCCCGGCAATAAGCTGCGGGTGCGACCGGGCGAGAAAGTGCCGGTCGATGGCGTCGTCGTTGATGGAAAAAGCGCGATCGACGAGTCAATGGTCACCGGTGAATCCATACCGGTAGAGAAAAATCAAGGCGACAAATTGATCGGGGCAACTGTCAACGCTACGGGAACGCTGATCATGGAAGCCAAACGGGTCGGGGCAGAGACCCTGCTGGCGCAGATCGTCCACCTGGTTTCCGAGGCCCAGCGGAGCCGCGCTCCCATCCAGAAAGTGGCCGATGTGGTGGCCGGCTATTTTGTTCCGGCAGTCGTCGGGTCAGCCGTCATAACCTTTATTGTGTGGAGTATTTTCGGTCCCGACCCGAAAATGGCCCACGCCTTGATCAATGCAGTGGCCGTACTCATTATTGCCTGCCCCTGCGCCCTTGGTCTGGCCACTCCCATGTCCATCATGGTGGCTACCGGCAAGGGCGCCTCCATGGGAATCCTGTTCAGAAATGCCGAGGCCATCGAAGTCATGCGGAAAATCGACACCCTGGTTGTGGATAAAACCGGAACACTCACCGAAGGTAAGCCCAAGGTTGTTGCTGTCAGCACCGTTGCCGGCGGCGATGAAACGGAAATGCTGCGTTTGGCAGCCAGTCTTGAGAAAGGCAGTGAACATCCGCTGGCGGCGGCCATCGTGAATGAGGCCGGAGAAAAAGGGATCGACCTGGTCGAAGCCGCCGATTTTGAATCAATGACCGGCAAAGGTGTCAAAGGAAGCGTGGATGGCAAACAGATCGTCTTCGGTAATATCAAACTTTTTGAGAAAATGAAGATCGATGTGCAGGAACTGGCCCCCAAAGCCGAAACCATGCGCAAGGATGGCCAGACTGTTATGTTTGTAGGGGTTGATGGGAAGCTCGCAGGTCTGATCGGGGTGGCAGACCCGATCAAGGAGACCACCGCCGAGGCGATCAAACTGCTTCATCAGGACAATATCCGCATTGTCATGCTGACCGGCGACAGTGAGACCACTGCCCGGGCGGTGGCCGCCAAACTCGATCTGGACGAGGTGGTGGCCGAAGTCCTGCCAGGCCAGAAAGCCGAGGCGATCAAGAAGTTTCAGGATGCCGGCCG
>JAQIBZ010000315.1 GCA_027858815.1 Desulfobacteraceae bacterium | reverse complement strand
AATCGGGGGACACCATACCTATTTATTGACTTTTGTTCAGTTTTTGATTAATAAACCTGCATGCCAAGAATCGCCAGAATAGTTGCGCCGGAATATCCGCACCACATCACTCAACGAGGGAATCGTCGTCAGCCAACGTTTTTTTCGGATGAGGATTATGAGGCGTATATTGATTTGATGGCCGATTGGTGTCGTCAGTATGGTGTGGCGATCTGGGCATATTGCCTGATGCCCACGTCCATCTTGTTGCGGTTCCAAATAAGAAAGACAGCCTGCACCTTGCCATTGGTGAAGCGCATCGTCGATATACACGGATGATCAATTTCCGTGAAGGGTGGCGTGGTCATCTGTGGCAGGGTCGTTTCGCATCATATGTAATGGATGAGAGATACCTTTTTGCCTGCGTTCGATATGTGGAGAACAACCCGGTTCGTGCAAAATTATCAGACCGCGCAGAGAACTGGCGATGGAGCAGTGCGGCCGCGCATATATCGGGAAAAGATGATCGGCTTGCAATAGTCCAACCCATGCTGAGACTGGTAAAAAAGGAATGGGCGGATTTTTTGGTTACTCCGGTATCGGAAGATGAAATCAGTGATATGCAAAAGCATGAACGTACCGGGCGTCCGCTATGCACATCGTGGTTTTTAGGTCAGCTTGAAGATCTTTTGGGCCGACCACTGAAGCCAAAGAAGGCCGGCAGAAAACCTAAAAAGAATAAATAGATATGGTCCCTCGATTGGAAACAAAAATGCAAACTTCAAAAACATAAACTTTTTAAAAAACAGTTTTCATGAAAATACCACATAAAATTCTACTGGCCCTAAAACTTTATGATACGCTCTGGCGAGTATGTATACCATTGATGCGGCTCAATTCACGTCTTAAAGACGGGTATAGCAGCCGATGTACCGGTGACAAGTTACAACCGGCGGATATCTGGATTCAGGCTGCTTCGGCTGGAGAAGCCTTCCTGGCTCTATCATTAATTGAAAACATGCCCCTTGCATTGTCTTCTCGCGTTATGGTTACGACCAACACCCGTCAGGGGCTTGATATTATCGAAAAAGCGATTAAATCCAAAAGTAATAATCAGGTCACCGTTGGAAGTGCCTATATCCCTTTTGACCGGCCCGTAATAATGGATAAAGCGGTTCAACACATTGACCCGAAACTAATGATTCTGCTGGAAACGGAAATCTGGCCGGGACTTCTTTTTGCGTTAAAAAAAAATAATATCAAAACCATTATCATTAACGGTCGAGTGACTCCCAAAAGTCTGAAAGGTTATATGCGATGGCCTTCTCTCTGGAAAACACTGTGTCCGGACAAAATCCTTGCCATATCCGATAATGACGCGAACCGATTTGCAACACTTTTTGGCCCGCAAAAAGTTCAGACAATGCCCAATATTAAATTTGATCGATTAAACACAACGATCAAGAAAACGAACAATCATTTAAAAACATTTATTCCTGAGGCATCTCCCTTTCTGGTGCTGGGCTCTGTTCGTCAGCCGGAAGAAAACCAGATAGAAAGCATCATTCAAAAAGTGCAATCCCGCATCCCGGAAACCATTATCGGATTGTTCCCGCGCCACATGCACCGTATTACTTATTGGAGGCAGACGCTTGACCGGCTTAATAGCAAGTGGAAACTCCGGTCTGAATTAACCAGCGAAACGGTTCTTCCTGGAACAATTATCGTATGGGATACGTTCGGGGAATTAAATGCAGCCTATGCCCTTGCCAAAGCAGTATTTGTCGGTGGGAGCCTGGCACCCCTTGGCGGGCAGAACTTTTTAGAACCGATGATATACGGGATCAAACCGGTTATTGGATTATCATGGGAAAATTTTGCCTGGGTGGGCAATGATATTTTCAAACAGGGACTTGCCATCACAACGGACAGCTGGCAATCTGTTGCTTCAGAACTGATCGACCAGCTCCGGCAGGCAAACCCGGATTTCACTCAACAACAAAAAGCCGCGATCCAATACATTGAAGC
>JAQIBZ010000285.1 GCA_027858815.1 Desulfobacteraceae bacterium | reverse complement strand
ATGCCCATCTCATTTTGCTCCAAGAAATGTAACCGGGTAGCATCATAAAGATCTGAGCTCAGATATTTCTTCATGTGGGTCATATTGGGAACAATCTTTGGACGAAAGGCGTACATACTTCCCCACGACAGCACCAATACTTGAACCTATTATTCCGCATATCTGAATACCTTCTTTTTCTAAAACCTCCAAAATACCCAGATGCGCAAAACCCCGCGTTCCACCACTTCCTAAAGCAAATGCGACTTTCTTCATGTTCACTTTCTTTTATTAAGGTTAATTGATACAAGACCCGAAAGTTGCGTTTTTTCCTAAAATATACCATGATTTCAATTATGACAAGTATCGGGTAAAATTTGTATATGAGTCAGGTCATTCTATCCGTATTTTGGGGGTTTGTTCAGAAGATTGATTCATGATAATTACAAATCGATGACTGATCTTGAAAAAGTGTTACTGAAAAAATTGATATGAAATCCGGGAATATTAATGACAAATAACCTACCACAGAAAAGGTTTTAATAATGCAGGACCAAAGAAGTTATCAAAAATCCTTTATAATGGATATGGATGGTGTCGTGTATACCGGTGAAAAATTGATTCCCGGCGCAAAGGAATTCATCAACCGTCTGATACAGGGTAATTACAATTTTATATTTTTAACCAACAACTCGTATCATACGCGCCTGGAACTGCGGGACCGCTTACTGAATATGGGAGTAGAAGTAGATGATGATTGTTTCTATACCTCGGCCATGGCCACTGCAAGCTTTCTCAAGGTGCAACGGCCGAATGGCTGCTCGGCTTATGTGATTGGCGGAAAAGGGGTTACTGAAGAACTTGAATATGCGGGCATTGAAATAACCACTAAAAATCCCGATTATGTAATCATAGGGGAAACCGAGGAATATGATTATGCCAAAATAATCGAAGCTACGCTGCTGATTCAGGAAGGCGCGAAGTTCATTGCCACTAATCCGGATTTAACCGGTCCCAGCCAGCGAGGACCCGTGCCGGCATGCGGCGCTCTGGTTGCGCCGATTGAAAAAGTTACCGGGGTTGCCCCATATTTTTTGGGAAAACCCAATCCGGTCATGATGTTTCTGGCGCGAAAAAAATTAGGGGTGCATTCGGCAAACTGCTTCATGATCGGGGACCGAATGGATACGGACATTATGGGCGGTTTGGAATCCGGGATGACCACCTGCCTGGTATTATCCGGTGTAACGGACAGGGAAACCATGAACCGTTTTCCCTATCAGCCCGATTATATATTTAATCATCTTGGGGAAATTGATCCGGATACCATTTTATCAAGAAGAGAGAGAGTGGAAAAAGATGGTCAAAATTGATTTCAAAAGTGCTCACCTGAAACCGAAGAAGCAGTAGACGTATTGAATGACCGAACTTATACTGACTGAAAAATTTTCCGTGGCATCTGATTTTGCAAAAGCCCTGGGTGTGAAAAAAAAAGGCGACGGTTTTTTTGAGGGCAACGGGTATGTGATCACCTGGGCTGTCGGGCATCTTGTAGAACTTTATGCGCCGGACGATTATGATAAGCGCCTGAAAAAATGGCAGGTTGACGCGCTGCCCATCATCCCTGAAAAATTCAGGTATAAACCGATTAAAAAAACTTTCAAGCAGTTTTCGGTAATCCGGAATCTTCTCAAAAAAAACAGCTACACCCGGGTCATTATAGCGACGGATGCGGGACGGGAGGGGGAAGTCATTGCCAGAACGATTCTTCTTGAGTCCGGTTTTACAGACAAACAACACATCTCACGCTTCTGGACCAGCCAGGCACTTGTTCCTGATGTGGTCCGCAAGACCATGGACGCATTGCGGCCGGCTGCTGATTTTGACCGCTTATGGCGCGCGGGGTATTACCGGCAGGTATCGGATTGGCTGATCGGCATGAACTGCACCCGGGTGCTGACCGTCAGGCTCAAGGACCTTTTTTCCGTGGGACGAGTTCAAACTGCGGTGCTCGCACTGATTGTGGCCCGAAAAAAAGTCAGGGACAGTTTTGTACCGGAGACCTTCTGGACACTGAAGATACGCTTTGCCAACCACAAGGGAAACTGGACCGGTCACTGGTTTAAAAACAAAGACACCCGCCTGACGAAAAAAAAGGACAAAGATACGCTCTACGATAAACTGACCGCAGAAAATGCTCCCGGACAGGTTTTGTCAGTCAAAAAGGAGAAAAAAAAAGAACTGCCCCCGACCCTTTTTTCGCTTACGGATCTCCAGCAGGCGGCCAATGTAAATTTTTGTTTTCCGGCAAAATAGACCCTGGATATCGCTCAGGTCCTGTACCAGGACAAAAAGTGCCTGTCTTATCCAAGAACCGATTCCAGGGTATTGGGCACCCAGAGCCTTGAAATGGTCGGTGACATTATTACGAAGCTGGGCATCGCTTATCCGGAAATATTCAGCACCATCGACCGGCAGCGCGTATCCCTTTCAAATAAAAGGGTTTTCAATGACGCAAAGCTTACCGACCACCATGCCCTGATTCCGCTCAAACCATGTCCCGAAAGTGCAAAACCGGACGAGAAAAAAATATATGACCTTGTGATGAGGCGCTTTGCCGCAGCATTTCATCCGGATTGTCAGTTTGAAAACACACGGGTAGTGACCCTGTTTAGCGATGAGACATTTCAGACCAACGGTAAAATCATCCTCGATTCCGGATGGCGGCGTGTCTTTCTGGAAAAAACAAAAGACAGGGATATTGTTGAAACGATCCCGCCCCTGGTTTGCGGGGACCCGGCCGCAGTAAAAGAAATACTGCCTGAAGAGAAACAAACCCAGCCGCCGCCGGATTACACAGACTCTTTGCTGTTAAAAGATATGACAAACCCCGGCCGATATATCGCTGAGGCGGAGATTAAAAAAATCTATCGGGGTGATATCGGTATCGGCACCCAGTCCACAAGAGCGCAGATCATTGAAACCCTTGTTGCCCGAAAATATATCACCCGGTCCGGTAAAAAATTGATTGCCACGGACAAAGGCGCTTATCTGGTTGAGATGCTGAATAAATGTCCGATCTCCTCTGTTCTCACGTCACCCGAAGAGACGGCGCGATGGGAAATGAATCTGAACAGAATCGCACTTGGAGAGGATACGGACCCGCAGTTTCTGGTTAATATGAAAAAGTTCGTCA
>JAQIBZ010000195.1 GCA_027858815.1 Desulfobacteraceae bacterium | reverse complement strand
TCTGTATCAAAAGACAGATTAAGATTATGATGATGATTAAGATTATGAAAATGGAGTATTGGTATCATCAATTCAGTAGACCATGCCCTCTGGGCTTAACCCAATGCCTGGCCCTTTGGATCAGGATTTTTATTTTACAGGCGCAGCAGATTCCCATCCGCCACCCAATGCCTTATATAGCTGAACCAGGTCGGAGGTAACCGCCCCTTCACTTATGGCCAGTTGTTCCTGAAATGAAAACAATGACCGCTGAGCATCCAGAACGGTGGTAAAGTTCACCAGGCCAGACCGGTACTTATCCCGGGCCAGGGTTTCAGCCTTTTGGGCAGCTTCCACAGCGTCTATCAGGCGTTCCCTGCGAAGCTGTTCATTAGCGTAGGCGATCAGTGCATTTTCAGCTTCCGCCAGCGCATTGAGCACCGTTTGTTCATAGGCAATCAGGGACTGTTCCTGCACGGCCGATTGAATCTCTATGCTGCCGCGGATATCACCGGCATCAAACACATTCCAGGAAACGCCCGGCCCAAAGTTCCAGAATCGGCTGGCTGATTTAAAAAAATTCGCGGATTCCATTGCTTCCAGCCCGATGGTACCGGAAAGCCTTAATCTGGGATAAAGGTCTGCCGTTGCAACCCCGACCAACGCGGTCTGGGCGGCCAGTTCTTTTTCGGCGTTGCGGATATCCGGACGTCGTTTGAGCGTTTCAGCCGGTATGCCCACTGCAACCGTGGGCGGCGTGACCGGTATCGGACGCCCTTCAGCCAGAATTGCGTCGACACCGCCCGGTGCTTTTCCAGTCAGCACTGCCAGCCGGTTTTTGGCTTCCGCCACTCCGGTCCTCAGATTCGGAATCTTTGCGCGTGTGCTCTCAAAATTATAACGAGCCTGCTGCAGGGCCAGTTCATCGCTGAGCCCGGCCTGATAACGGAATTGAATCAAATCATAGGTTTCTTCCTGAACCCGGAGGTTGTCATTCGCCACTGCCAGCTGACGCTGAAAGGTGCGTGTTTCAACGTAATTCAGACCGACTTCAGCGGCCAGGGTCACCAGGACATCCTTTAAATTCTCATGACTGGCTTCAAGATTCGCATCGGCCGCTTCCACAGCACGACGGGTTCCGCCGAAAATATCGATTTCCCAGCCGGCATCAAACCCGGCCCGGTAAAAATTATTGGTCGTATTGCTGCTGTAGCGCCTGGTATATGCGCCGGAAGTATCGAGCGTGGGAAAAAATCCTGCATTTGCAACGCCCCTTCGGGCACGGGCTTCACGGATTCTGGACTCAGCCTGTTTTAAATCAAGATTGCCGCCGGCAGCCTGGGAGATGAGTCCTGAAAGGACCGGGTCATCGAAAACCGTCCACCATTTGGCCAGGATTTCAGCATCAGCCGGGTCTGCGGTCATCCCGGCCTCAAGCACAGTATTCCAGGCCGCAGGCGCCTCAGGTGGAGGAGGGGTAAAATCCGGCCCGACAGCGGCACAGGATGTCAGGGCCAGCAAAGCAGCCGCAACCATCACGGAAGCTATTTTATGAAAAAAATCCACTTCACCGAACAGGTCCCGGGTTTTATTTTCTGTCATCAATTCACCTTAATCAAAAAACACCCAATTAAATTCTTCATGAACACTATTTATTATAGTCGCCCGCAATAAAAAAAGGTTACATTTTTTGAATTGAAATTATTTTTCTCATAACTGTAACTTTTTTTGGCATTGATCATCGTTTCGGCCAAAGCAGATTTGTCATTCCCGAATGTTTCTATCGGGAATCCAGTTATGTGCTATTCCGAACATAGATTCCGGCTAAGCTTGTCCTCGAACGTTTCTATCGGGGAAGCATGCCGGAATGACATTGTGCTGGCCGAAACGATGACTAAAACCCAAAATTTTCATTCTTCTGTTTATTACGCTGGCTATATTCACAAACAGCGTGATAACTGAGATCTGTTTCTGCGGAGAAGCCTGTCCCCATGTCTTTGCAAACACTTTAATATAAACCAAGAACCTGCCACTGCATGAATTATTTGCTGATAGGTATGACTTGGAGGATTTAGCACTTTCAAAGATTCTCGTCTACCTTCTGACGGCTCACCAAATCACCCATATTGCTGAAACGCACAGTCAAATCGACTAACTCACCAGGCGGTGGCGTTATGAATGCATCTGGCTTTAAATCGCGTTCCGCCAAGACTGTTCTCAATTCGTTCAGGGCATCGTCAAATCCGTCAGACCCCAATTGAAATACCTGAAAGTGTGCGGCAATGCTGAGCCTGGCCTGCAGATCCAGGTGTGACTGGACAACTTCCGCCGGCCCCATGTGGATTTCCGGGTAATGTCTGTGAGGTGGCTCATTGGATTGTCGCGGCCTAAAAGGCGAAATCGGAAGAATGGCCACCTCGATCGTTGAAAATTGTTGCGTGATTTCTTTGAAATGGGCACCATATCCCGTATCTCCGGAATAAAAAACGTTACCCGTCGGTCCGGATATGACAAACCCTCCCCAGAGGGTTTCGTTTCGGTCCCATAAAGTCCGGGACGAAAAGTGCTGGGCAGGAACCACCGTTAATGTAATCTCCTCTGAGAGTTGGATCGACTGCCACCAGTCAAGTTCATCCACGGTGGGAATGCCTGTGTCTTTAATAAGATCACGGTTGCCGAGTGTTGTTATGGAACGCGGAACCCCTTTCTTTGCAAGACGATTCAGAGTTGGAAGATCCAGATGGTCATAGTGATTGTGGGACACGAGGATTGCATCGATGGGGGGCAGGTCTTCAAAACGGATGCCGGGGTTCCGGTGACGTTTCGGACCGACCCATGAAACCGGACTGCAGCGGTCCGACCAAATAGGGTCGGTTAGAATATTGAGCCCGTCCTGTTGAATGAGAAACGTTGCTTGCCCGACGAGGGTTATGAAGATCGAACCTTTCGGAACATGGGTGGCGGGAGGCTTTCTCGGAGTATCATTTATTATTTGCGGCCATGTTGGCCAACCGGTCCCAAGGATAAACCGCCAAATCCATCTGGATCTGTTGTGTTTCGGCTCCTCTCCCGGAGGGAAGGGCGGAGGCATATGGACGCCTGGATTTACAAACAGGTTGCCGTCGAAGTGATCCGAAATCCGCTCTTTGGCAACGGCGCAAATATCCGGATCGACTCGGTGAGTGCAGGACAACAGAAAACTTATCAAAGCCAGGCAAAAAAGCAGCACCGCAGTTTTTTTATTGGAGGGATAGATCCAACCAGGGTTATGACTGGACAAGATAAATGCTCCTGTTACAGGAAAAGTAATAACCGTTCTTCAGGGAGTCATATGAAAAAATCGATATCGTGTCAACGATTCTTCAGAAAACCATTGTCCGTTTAATTATCACCTGATGTGCCGATAAGCTATTGAACTGAAACGCTAAGCGGAAAATGCAGATCCGTTCGTCCTGCCCAATAAACCGTAATTAAAAATAGACCGGCTGTGAAAATAGCTGCTGAGGTCCGCCAGCAGAACGGCTGCCATGAGAAGAATCCAATCATAAAACATATCAGGCATTTTAATAATTCATGACTTATACGAGACACTAAAAAGGCATATTGATAGCAGGTACATTGACTTTCCCTAATTCATTTGTTTTTTAACAAGGCCAAATCTTATTATGTTTGCCTCATTTGGGTATTTCTACATTATCATGATCGTAATCACCGCTTTCAGCAGTTGTGTGACAAGCCGAACAATTCGAAAGTGATCCAATACTTTTACGCTTTAGGACGTCGGAAGATATTTCATG
>JAQIBZ010000123.1 GCA_027858815.1 Desulfobacteraceae bacterium | reverse complement strand
GTATAAAATATCGGCTTGGCAATGGTTACCGGCTTGTGCTTTCCGTTAGGAAAGATTGCCTTTTTGTTCTTTGCATCGGCTCCCACGTGATCAACGACAATTATTTTTTCCCTTCAACGACAATTAAAATTCCCGTTTCCCATTCCTTTATAACCCTATGATTTTATGATCTTTTCTAATTATTACCTTGCTATTTTTTGTAACATTGATAATATCCCCCACGCCAGCCCGGAGGATAGGGCAACTGCTGGGAAGCACCCCGAGCGCCGTGGCTGGTGACGAAGACATGGGGGCAGTATGCACTTCATTGTATGCTGTCCTTTCCCCCATGTTTTTGTCCTTAATGCGTAAAATCCTCGCGCCTTAGCGCGAAACTAATACCCCGTAGGGCCCCGGAGGCATCTTGCCTTTCTTCATTTTTCTGGTTGATACTTAAAACCCGCTTCAATCAATATATATTCCAAAACTATCCCGACCTCACCTCTTTGCTTGAGCTCATCAAGCATCCACTGCTGGATTCGGGCGTCCACATGAACCCGCTTTAGATGCGATGGCAATTTGGGTTTTGGTTTTCCTCTATATCCTCCACGCATACCCTCTCCTTTTAAAGAAAAAAAACACCCATAAGCCTTGTCATTAAGGGGTTATAGATAACCGTACCACGCTTTACAAAAAATATAGGTGCTTTTGGCATAAAAAAATGACCGTTTATTATCCACCTGTTTTTAAACGGGATTGCTATAGAAACCGGTTCTTCCATGTGTTAAACCATGCCGTGATAATATACGCCCAATAGCACTCTCAGACGGTATTGGCTGGATTTTCTCATCCTCCATTTCCTTCCTGATAACCCGGGCGCCACAATGAAGGCCTCTATTGTAGAAATGCAGGCGTATCATTTTGACAATTTCTACGATCTCTTCCCTGCTATACTGTGTAGATAGTTCATGCCTGAACATTATTTTGTCTCCTTTTTGGCCTGCTCCATGCGATAGCTGTCAATATTCAATTCAAAGATAATGCTGTGATGAACAAGCCGGTCGATAGCCGCAGCAGTCGTCATTGGGTCTTTAAATATCTGTTCCCACTTAGAAAATGGAAGATTGCTGGTGATCATCAGGCTGCCTTGCTCATACCGGTCTGCCAGGAAGGTGAACAGCACCTCCATCTCTTCCCGGCTTTGCTGTACATACCCGATATCATCAATGATCACTGCATCAAACCTGGATAGACTTTTGAGCTTTTTTGTCAACTCAAGTTCCCTTTTGACGATCAGAAGATCCTGAACAAGCTGACCGCATGTGATGTAAAGGACCTGTTTTCCTTGTGCAATCAATTCATGACCAATGGCACACAACAGATGGGTTTTGCCACTTCCCGGATTACCGAAGGCTAAAATGTTTTCAGATCGGCCTAAAAAAGAGCCGTCGATCAGTACATTCAAATGATTGGCGACCTTTATGGGAAGACGCTTTTTATCAAAATTTTCAAAGGTCTTTGAAGGTGGCAGCTTGGATGCCCTCAGGTTCCGTGCTATCCGGTTTTGCTGACGCACTTCACATTCAAGATTCAACAGTTGCAAAAGATAATGTTCATACCCCCATGACTCCGCCCGGGCCTGATCTGCCATTTCTTCATAGCTGCGGCGCATGGTCGGCATGTGGAGACCCTTAAGATGGTCTACGATCTGGTCACGATCACTCATAATGATGTACACTCCTTAAAAAGTTTGTCATAGCTGGTTAAGTCGACTGCCGGAATATGGATATCGTCCGGTCTGGCAATAGGGGTATTCGATTCCATAAGGCCCTGAACCGCATCTTTGCTAATTTCACGGCTTTCGTTTATTAAAACCGTCAAGGCAATGTCTACAGCCACTTCACTGTCTTTTGCGGCAAGATATAGAATTTTCAGATACCTTGAGGCAGCGCTTTGAGCAGTATAGCGTTCTTTTAAACCGTCATAGGCAATCCGAAAACGGCTGGTGGGAAACATGGCATCTCGATACCGGTAATTCTCAAACGCCCCCGGCTTTCTGACCAGACTGTCAATGATATGCCGGTAATTGATTTTGTGTTTCCCCTCACCCCGTAGCCGTGGCAAGGTGTCGACCTTTTTCTGCCCGTACCAGATTTCAAGGCATTCCATGTAAAGGCGGACCTGTATTTTTTCTCCTATGAGCCTGCTGCTCACTGAGTAAACATTGTGATTGACTCGTATGGTACAGCCGGGACCGACTTTTAGATCCAGTTTTTTACATGAGTCAATCCGCCGTTTGGGTAGCCGATGCAGGACTTCCAATTCTTCTGCAAGGCGGTCTTTTCGGCCAGCATTAAGTTGTCCAAACAGCTTGGACAGAAAATCCTCATATTCTTTCCGGTCTTTAAAATTCCGGTGGGCTCGCAATAAAAGGGCTTGGTCAACAGCTTTTTTGAACCGGTAATTGCGCTGCTCCACATCGCCATTTTCATTGGGGCTGTAGGGGTTCGTTTTGCAAGGAGTGAGCCTGTAATGGTCCATAATATCCTGATATCTACGGGTGAATTCTTCAGGGTTGGTTTCCTTGTTAACAGCGCTTCCCAAACGATCTGTGCGGTGATGATGCGGTATACCGCCCAGTTCCCATAAGGCATTTTGCAGACCATGGCTCAGACTTTCGAAGCTCTCAGAAAAACATATGGTCCCGGCTTCCCAGTTGGAATAGGTTAAAACAAAATGGTAGATCATGTGATCAAACGGAACGCCGTCTATGCTGACGCCCAGCTTGTCCATATGGGTGAAGTCAGACTGGCACAATTCGCCTGGTTTATGAATTTGTGCAAAGAATATTTCCTTGGCAGGACCTTCTGTTGCACGCCAATTCTTGATCCGCCGCTGTAGGGTCCTCAATTGACCATCGGCAAATCGGCCTGGCTCTTTTCGCTGAAGATCCTCAAAAATGGTTTTGGTCTCCAACCCCGGGTTTATTGACAGCATGCCTTTGATGCTATCCCATACGTCTCCAAAAGGATCCTTACGTGTACGCCAGTTATTCTCCTGTTTAAGTTCGCTTGGTAATTTGCACATTTTACGGTACTTTCGAGCCGTCTTTTCATCCATACCTGTTTTCATTGCTGCTATCCCGAAATTTTTTTCAGATTGAATCAACTTGAATAACCTCCTCACTTGCTGGTCTGTTACCATCCAAATCACTCCTTTAGTAAGATTTGGATGCTTTTTACCATTTTTTTTGATTTTTTAAATTTCGGGAATTCTAATTGTCGTCCGGCGGGTATTATAACTGACGCTGATCAGCTACGACTAATCCCTCCATCTGGAGCGATGTTTTGTTTGGCAAAATCACTTTCTTTCATATCCTGAATCAAGTGGCGCACTGATTTATGCTCCTGAAGATGAAAATATACCAGAGCTTTTAGCTGGTCTTCAAAGGTCATTTTTAATGGTCGATCTCCTCGTGATAATAATTGGGGTGCAAAGGGCAACAATCTTAGCAGGGGAGCAATAAACTTGTCAAAGGTTCGAGACTGAATTTTGAGTTTGGGAACAAAGCTTGTGGTCATTTGTAACTCCTTGAAATTATAGGTAATAATTTCAAGGCGCACGGCATTTCCCCGTGCCTTTGTCAATAAAAAAATAAAGTTTTTTCAAAAAAATTGTATTGGATCTACCATGCAAGTACCTAACCGGACATCACTGATTTAAAAGAGATATTTTGAAATACCTTCAGGGTCGTATCGGCGGAAACATATTTAAAAAAATATTTGTCTTTGAGCAGCATTTATTAAAAATAAGCCTCCGAAATTCAAATAAAATGAGTTTATAAATTGTAGAACGAAAAGCTCACCGGCGCGGCTTTTTGCGTCCGGTGAAGCGCCATGTTATGCAAGTCAGTTTTCATGTAAATCCATATTTGTTATAATGTCTGAGGCAAGGGCATATATAGCCAAATAATCATATCTCGAAATATGGGGAGATTTCTTTGGTAGCCAGTAACGACCATGAGCTAACCAGTTTCTGTAATATAGAGCCTTTCCTAAATTGTCCATCCTTGTTTTGTGCTGTGGACATTCTATTCTCCACGTTCGAACTATATCGTCTGCCAGTGAGGGCTTGTCTCTCTTAATTTTATATATCTCATAAAATATTTTTGATAGATCATCTTTTTGTTTGTTTTGGCATCTAACTAAATAATCGATCTTAAGTTTTGCTTCTATTGAAGATAGGATTTCAAGCGAACACATTCTATCGAGAGACTCTTTGCGGGTTTTGAGCTCATTGTCAATTTGGTTCGTGTTGTAACCGAAAAATCTTATTGGAAATAATGTTCCGGCACTTGAAGAATTAAAATAATTATTTAAAGAATTTTCGCTGTCAGCGTAATATCCTTCAATGTTTTCAAGTGAGCTATGTTGGCGTGAAAAAGATACTTTATTAGTCATTGATAATTTCCATTAAAGCGTTGAAAAAATTATCCTCATTAAATTCTTCATAAGAAATTTGTCTTGGCTCTCGCAATACAATTTTCCACGTCCAATCAGGTTCTTTCAGCTCTTCAGGTTCTTTTTTTGGTTCACCATCAGTTGATATAGACACATTAACTTTCATACCTTTGCTGTCTTTATCAGCTAAAATGAATTGGACGATACCTCTAGCACCTTCCATGTCAACTCTGCCCTTAGTACCGATCAGCAAAGTCCCAAGTGGCTCAATTTTAACTTTTTGGTTTGCAAAAATAATATCCATTGATTTCACAGAATAAGTACCAATGTATTCTTCAGTTATTTCTAAATCATTATAGTGATATTTGAGCTTTTCTTGGTCAACATAAGGTTTTAACCATTGCTCAACTTCATCATAAAATTTCTTAATGAATTCTATCCATTCTTGCTTTTGTTTCTGCCAATCAATTTCAGAATCTTTTGTTACGGATTCATGCTTGTTGAGCATATCTTCAAAATCTTTTTTACTCATAATTCCCTCTTATGTTTATTAGGTTTGGCAAGTTTTATTATGGAACAACTTCATGTATTAAAGCTTGTTTCATATGACTTAGCGATGAGTATTCTCATGTAACCTGCATGGATAAATTGTTTTCTATTTTATTCTACCGCAAACTCAAATGGCACAAGCTTTAGTTTTGTTTGCATAACGACCAAGCTCACCGGCGGAAATGGAGCGCAGCGGAATTGCCGTCCGGTGCAGCGCCTTGTGTACGCCCGGCATGGGCGTGAACTTATGGGGTGTAAGTCCCCTATACGTGAATCCTGCTAAACATTAGCAGAAGTATTAGCCGAAAACAAGGGCGGAACCGCGAGGAACCGTCTG
>JAQIBZ010000109.1 GCA_027858815.1 Desulfobacteraceae bacterium | reverse complement strand
GAATGCATGACCAGACCGTCCACATCATATTTTTTAATAAGCTTTTTTAACGTTTCGAGCATGATATCCAGCGACACATTAATATAAACACTGGAATAGGCCACCGCACCGGTCTCAATAAAATTTTCCGGGTCAATCAGGTCCATAACCCCGCTCCATGCCGAGGTATAGGTATCCCCCACCAGGCAGGCATTATGGGATGAGAATTTATCAGACAGCCATTTGGTCCTGTGCCATACCGGAAGATTATCCCACAACAGACGGTATTTTTCATTGGGGACCATGGAAATCCCGTCGGCAATCCGCTGGTTCAGTTCATCACGGAGTTGTATATAATAATCCACAACCGTCTGCGTTCCGCGAAGCGTAACGATCAACGCCAGGTGAAAAAACGCATCAAATGCCGTCATAGGTGCCGGTCTGTGCGCGGCCGTATCCAGCACTTCCTGCCACAAGCGGAGTCCCTGAACAGCCAGCCGACTGACCTCATTCATGCGCTCAAAATCCATCTTTTTGCCGCATTGTTTTTCCAGAAAGGCAATATATTCATATGTCTGGGCAATGACATATTTTCTGGAAGCTTCAGACATGGCTGTATGAATAAACGGGGTGTCTAAAATAAATAACGGCACATTATAGTGACGGGCAGCAACTTCATACCATTTTAAAACCGTTCCGCAGATATTATTGCAGCAGACCAGGAAATCCGGTTCCGGCAACCCGCCGATGGGACCGCCGTTGGTGACTGAACACGCGATATCCGCCCGCGCATAAGAACACAGATCTCTGGAATAGCCCATTTCTTCGGCTTTCTCACACAGATCCACTCCCATTTTGGATGCGCCGATCATGGCCCCATGATTTTCCGGATACACCGGAATCACGTCCATGGCGATCAGAAATTCCACCGGCCCCCCACTGGTGATCCAGGCAACCTTTTTCCCGTTTTCCCGGGCAGTCTTTGCCTCTATATAATAGGTGGTCATAATTTCTTTCATTTTACTGACGGATTTTATTTTCCGTTTTTCTTTTTCCGGATCTTTAATGATCGGTCGATCGGCCATGTTTCCTCCGACGTTTTTTATTTAATAATAAGCGATTCATCTATATTCCACGATATTATTTGCCCCTGGAATTTAGTACCTCTAAAAAAAACAAAAAAATATTAGCTCCATTAACAGACTTTGCATCCCAACCTGATTGCAATCAGGCCTAATCAATCATATCCACAAATGTTTCAAACCGGGTTTTTAGCTGGGCGTCGGATGGAAGCTGCTCTTCTACTTCCAGCAGAATATTCGGCACTCCGGCATCATCTAAAAACTTCTTCAGGTACGGGTAGTCAAATGAGTGAGGATCACAAAATTTCAAAAACATGAATATAACACCAGAGGCATTGCGTTCCTGAACCAGCCGGACCAGGTTTTCCCCTCTGGCCGTAACAGTCAGGTGCTTTGCCGGACACACCATTCGGGTCAGGTACCGATCGGCAATTGCTTCGATGGAATCGCCGTGTTGTTCAATCTCCCCTTCAAAATATCTGGTTCCGGTACACAAATCATCCCATATGACTTCGGCACCGGATTCTTCAAGTGCGGTGTAGATATCGGGATGACTGCATATTCCGCCGGAAAGGATGATCCGCTTATTTGTATTTACCGTTTTTTCTTTTAGTATTTTGTTCAAGTCATCTTTCAGAAAAAGTAATAATTCCAATAGCTCATCCCGATCCATGATCATTGACGCCTTGATTACATGGTAAAGATCAGCGGCAGATATACAATCCGGATCTTTACTGCGCATCTCATAAATTTCACCCAACGTCTGACGCAACCGGTTATAGAGGCTGATGGCTTGCTGAATTTTGTCATCTGTAATCGAAACATTGAGCGCTGATTCCAGATCAGCCTTAAATCCATTGAGCACATCAATCATATACGTTCGCGCACTGGCCGTATCTAACTTTACCGGCAGAACGACATCAATATGAAAAGAAAACCCTGCATTTAAACGCCATATATCGGACAGCCGCTGAATGGAATCACATGTATGAGGAAACACCGTACCATCTAAAAAGCTCAAATTCCCCCTTAAAGCATCTTCGAGCCCCCCCCGGACCAGAGAACAGCAGTATGCCTGCAGATGGGCATCAGCCAATGAGATATCATCTTTAGTTCCAAACAAACGAAACGGAACACCGCCGGCCGCATAGATCAGTTCTTCCGGGGTATACGAACAAAAATTCCCGATGATTGGCTTGCCTGTAGCTTGTTTCAAATTCAGCGCATAAGAATATGGATCTTTTGAGATTTTTTTTATCTTGTCTAATGCTTGCATAAATTGCCTCAAATATAAATAAATGGATAGATGAAGTGCTTGGCGATACGATATACTTTTCTATGGATGGCTTTGCTTAATTACCTCTTTAAAATTGATAACCTGCATCCGTATAACTGTCAAGGCAAAAAGAACGAGCGCTCGCTCTCCTGTGATTTAATCATTTCTCCCATAGATTAGATCTTTAGAAAAAATAACTTTCTCTCCAAAGAACAATGGCATAAAAACTATTGAAATTGCGCAGATCGTTATTCTATCGAAAGGGACTGGCCAAAAACCGTAAGTCATTAACCTCATTTTTTGTAGGGGTTTCCCTACAAAAATAATTAACCCCTTGACAAATCATAAAAATGTATTAAAAATTAGTATGGAATCGTAAATTAATCTATATGACTTAAAATGAAAAATTCATCGGCTTTTAATTTGTTTTTTAAAATCTATGCCCTTAATAAAAAAGAATAAGTTGCCGGAATGGGAGTCATGTAGGATGTATTTTATTTTTAAACATTAAAAAACTTCAAAAGAGTGAGGTTATCATGAAAAGTAAAAAAACAAACAGCGAAATGATTATTGATGCGTTACGCGACGGGCATCCGCTGCGTTCACCGGATATTACTGAAAAAGTATCCGTGGCTGCCGGCAAAGAAGTTAAAATTCAAGATGTGGCCAGCATTCTTGCCAAACTAAGCAACAGCGATAAATGTGATCTGGGTTACCTGATTACAAAAAAGAAAACCGACAGAGGATATGTTTACAGCCTGGTCAAAGAAGCCTTCAATCTGACACCGAATCAAACCTATGACCTGACCCGTAAAACAGGTAAAGATCGATTCACCTTAGAAGAAGCTGTAAAGAAACTCCCCAGCCTGAAAAAACATATCAAACCCATCAGAACCAGTCTGGCTGCTCGAAAAATCGGCCGCAGTATTGTCAAATCCAGCGGTTACGCTTCCAAGGGCGGACAAGTCACTGATGACGCGTTCAGGGATATTGTGGCCGGATTCCTGAAAGAAATCGCATTTCAAGGCGGCTTGAATGTAAATGTAAACCTAACAGTTAATTTTAAAGGCCTGGGATAAACATTTTATCGCAATGCTGCAAAATTTAAATTAGTTACTTTTTCAATATCATCAAAACGTGAAGCCCTTAAGAATCGGATGATTCTATCATTTCGATTCTTGAGGGTTTTACTTTTGAAATGCATCACACTAACGTATATTTCGGCCTTGATCATCGTTTCGGCCAGTACAATGTCATTCCGGCATGCTTTTAGCCGGAATCTATGTTCGGAATAGCACATAACTGGATTCCCGATAGAAACATTCGGGAATGACAAACCTG
>JAQIBZ010000043.1 GCA_027858815.1 Desulfobacteraceae bacterium | reverse complement strand
ATGTAAATCCTTCTTTATTTTTTAATAATTTCATCACACGCAACTCCGACCTAAAATGGCACTTCGTTTAAGCTGAACACCGCCAGCAACATGGATATCACAATAAAACCGACAACAATTCCCATAAACAGAATCAGCGCCGGTTCTAACAAATTTATGAGTCTTTTTAGTGTATTGCGGACACTTTTTTCATAATTGTCCGCTACTTTTAACAGCATTTGCTCAAGCTGTCCTGTTTCTTCTCCGACTTTTATCATGTTAAGTGCAAGTGCAGGGAACAGGCCTTCCCCCTGCAATGAACCGGAAAGGTTCTCTCCTTCTTTGACTTTTTCATAGACAACCTCCATTGACCGGACCACAACCGAATTCCCCGCAGTTTCCTTAACAAGGCTCAATGCACTTAAAATCGGAACACCGCTTTTCATTAGTGTCCCCACGGTTCTGGTCAAGCGGGCCACTTCTATCATTTTTATCAATTTACCAAAAATCGGCTGATTAATTTTATAGTTGTCCCACCGGATTCGCCCGCTTTCAGTACGCCGATAATTTTTCAGACTGATATAAAGTATGCAGAATCCACCCAAAATCAGCCACCAGTAATTCCTCAAAACGTCGCTGAGTCCGAGAACGATCCGGGTACTTAATGGGATAGCCTGCCCCATATCCGCAAAAATAATCGAAAATTTTGGCAACACAAAGACCAGCATAATAATGATCGATATTCCGCCAACAAAAACCAAAAATATCGGATAAACCAACGCAGACGTAATATAATCTTTTAGTTCCTGGCTGTTTTCTAAAAAAATGCTCAAGCGATCCATGACCGGCCCCAAAACGCCTCCCATTTCTCCGGCCTTTATCATATTTATGTAAAGCTTTGAAAAAATCGCCGGATGCATCGCAAGCGCTTCCGAAAGAGAATAACCGCTTTCAACATGTTGTAAAACTTCTCGGAGAATATCATAAAATTTTGTTTTTTCGGATACCTCTATCAAAATAGACAAGGCACGATCAATAGATACCCCTGCGTTAAGAAGAACCGCCAGATCCTGGGTAAACAAAAGCACATCTTTTGAGCCAATCCGCCGGGTGATTGAAAAGATATCTTTTGAAAAATCTCTTTGAAGTTTGCTGAATGTATCCGACTCTGCCTGCCGAATACGAATCGGGATATATCCCATCCCCTGAAGCTGAACAATGACGCCTTTTTTATCTTCAGCATCTAAAGCGCCTTCAAAAATAGTTCCTTTTGCATCCGTGGCTTTATATAAAAAGGTAGTCATTTTATTTCTCAAGGGTGACCCTTAAAATTTCTGAAATTGTTGTAATACCCTCTTTAACCTTGGCCCAGCCATTTTGACGTAATGATAAAAGCCCTTTTTCGCTGACCAGTTCTTTCAGCACTTCCGCATCTGATTGTTTTGCAATTGCTTTTCTGATATCCACATCCACAGGAAGATATTCAAAGATTGCCGTTCGTCCCTTATATCCTGTATATCGGCATTCTTCGCATCCTTTACCGGTAAAAAACTCAACACCGGCAATTTCTTCATCAGAAACATTCATTGCTCTCAATAATTTCTCATCAGGCGTATGCAATATTTTACAATGCGGACAAATCACGCGAACCAATCTTTGCGCCAATATCCCAAGCAATGTGGAACTAATCAAAAAATTTTCAACCCCCATATCAACAAGTCGCGCAATCGCGCCCACGGCATCATTGGTGTGCAGCGTACTAAAAATCAAATGTCCTGTAAGTGCGGATTGAATTGCTATTTCAGCGGTTTCCTTATCTCGTATCTCTCCAACCAGTATAATATCAGGGTCCTGACGCACTATTGCTCTTAAACCACTGGCAAAAGTCAACCCCACCTTGGGGTTTACATGTATCTGATTTACACCGTTCAAGTAATATTCCACCGGATCTTCCAGGGTTATAATTTTATTCTCCGGCGAATTGATTTTTGCGAGTGACGTATAAAGAGTGGACGTTTTCCCACTGCCGGTAGGTCCGGTGACCAGAATCATTCCGTAAGGCTGTCTAATCAATCTCATGTATTCTGAAAAAAGGTCTGATGGAAACCCAATCTCCTGAAGATCCAAAATAAGCATTTCCCGATCCAAAACCCGCATAACCAAACTTTCACCAAACAAAGTGGGGATTGTGGATACACGGAAATCAATTTCCCGACTCAGCACTTTTAGTTTAATCCGACCATCCTGGGGCAGCCTTCGTTCTGCAATATCCATATTAGCCATAATTTTGACCCGCGAAATAATCGCTGCCTGGAGCCGCTTGGGAGGCGACTCAATATCATGCAATACGCCGTCTATTCTGAATCTGACTTTAAATAAATTTTCAAAGGGTTCAAAATGGATATCACTTGCCCGCAACTCCACTGCATTTAAAACAAGACGGTTGACAAGTCTGATAATCGGGGCTTCAGAGGCCAGGTCTTTTAGATGCTCGGCATCTTCTAAATTCCCGTCAATAATTTCATATACATCACGCCCTGCTTCTTCAATAATTGTCTCAAGGGATTGAGAGCCCACACCATATAACCGTTCCACTGCATCAACAATATCAACCTCAGTTCCCTGAACCACTTCAACATCCAGTTCATATGCCTGCTCCAGAGCTTCAATGGTGTAAAAATCTTCAGGATCGACGGCGGCAATTTTCAACGTATGGGAATTCAATGATATCGGAATAAATTTGGACTGCCGCATAAACTGGACACTCAGATTTTCCAGCACAATGGGTTCTGCCGGGTATTCAGACAAAGACAGGTAATTCATAAATAAGCCTCAACACGTTGAATCTTTATAATTATTAGCATATTGATGGTGAGCACCGGGCCTTATATTTTAATCTTAAGACACGCCAATATCTTTAAATTCAAGTTTAATTAAAAATGAAAATTATTATACTCCGAAACTGAAAAACATGCATTTTCCATTCCATTGTAACTGATTTAACATCTGGAGAATTGACTAAAAAAATTTAATATCACCGACAAGGACTTTTTTCAAGACAACATTAAAGCCGTGCCATTGTATACATGTTTGAAGCTCCCCCGCCGCCACACAATTCCTGAAAAATAATTGACTTCAAACAATCCTTTGGGTATTTATAAAAAATTTGCTTTTTCATATAGATAATCGGAAAACCCTATCGAATAAACCAAATGACAGCTTGAATCGGTTTGATTGCCTGGAACAGGGCTTTTTGAAACCACAGGCATAAAAACAAAGGGGCATAAATGAAATATATTCGATACATTTCTGGTTTTTTTTTGATAATTGTTTTTTCCTTTGGATGGGGATTTTGTGCGGGTGCGTTTCATCTGTTCCCCGGAAATATTTTAATACCGATTAAAAATGAGATCACGGCATTTATTCAAGGGGTAGGATACAATAAAAAGTCAATTGCGGAAAAGCTTGCCAATGATCTGGGACTGCGTCCTGATCGCCAGCTGGCCAAAGGAGCGCCTCAAAAACAAAAAAATTATCAACCATTATCTTTTGAGGGACTGAAAAAGCGGAGACAAGCACCGTTAATATTTACGAATGATCTTCAAAATGGGAATAACGTGATTCCATCTGGTTACCTTTTTATCTGGGGGGCTTTTGATTTCGATGATCATTTGCACGGCGGTATCCTCATCGACGAAAAAGGAAATGTGGTTCATCATTGGGTGCCTGATGAAAAAGATTTCGTTTCAGAAATCGATGCTTTTAACAAAACCCTTCCAAAAAGAAATAGAATCAAATATGATCCACCGCAGGGACGATTTCCCCATGGAGTTGTTGTGTTTCCGGATGGATCGATTATTTTCAATGATAGTGATCCGGGAAATGGCATGCAAAAAATTGATTTTTGTTCACACGCCCAATGGATAAAGTTGGGAAAATTCAATCATGTGATATCAAAAGGTACGGAAGACGGCACCATATGGGCCATGGATAAAGCGAATTTTATACATCAGTTAGATACCTCAAAAGGAGAGTCCAGACAAGTTATTCAAATTGAAGATGTTATAGAAGCAAATCCTGATATTGACGTGCTGGGCATAAGACGCAACTACCTTGAGGGTAAATGGCTTGATGATCCATGGCATTTTAATGACATAGAACCATTGCCATTGCTTTACCAGAATGTTTTTCCGCAATTTAACCCTGGCGATCTGCTATTAAGTATGCGATCGATTAACGCACTTATGGTGCTTGATCCGGAAACAAAAAAAATCAAATGGTGGCGTTTGGGGGCTTGCTCAAGACAGCATGATCCTGACTGGCAACCCGATGGGAGTATAACTGTTTATGATAATCAAATGCGTGATAAAAATAATATCAATTTTGGGAATGAAAAGTTCAGCCGGATTATCAAGATAAATGTTGATAACTATAAAACAGATGTATTGTATGATGGCAAACATGACAATTTTTATTCAAATATACGGGGAAAGCATCAGATCCTGCCAAACGGGAATATCCTGATAACAAGTTCCATGCAGGGACGGGTCCTGATTGTAAATCCCGAGGGCGAAACAGTCTATGAATTCCTGAATACCTATGATAAAAAAGGAAACGTGCTGGTCCTTTCCGAGGCCATCTGGCTGCCCAAGAACTTTTTTAATTTTAATATTGATAAAGATCGTCGCTGTGAACAGGTTAACGATTCCAAAAAAAAATGGCACCCCGGCCAAAATAATAAATTGCATTTTGCGGTTTCAGAACTCAAGCTCGAACAATCTATTTTGAATTTGGAGCCAGTGCCTTTTGAGACGGAATTGCCACACGGGAAAAATCCTTTTTTGGCCTTTGAGGGGTGGAGCCAAGCGGAACCAGACTTTCGGTGGAGTGAGGGGAAATCAGCGTATCTGCATTTTAAAATCAATAAGAAGTTATCCATAGAAACCGTTACCCTCAAATTGAATATACAGACCTTTGGCGATCAGTGTATTCAGATTTTTTTAAATGAAGAAGTTTTACAAAAAACAGATATTCACTTCCGGCAAAAGACGACTCTGCTTTTACCTCTTCCAACCGGTTTGCTGCGTAAAAACAACATCAACACGTTGAAATTCGAATTCCCAGACGCCCGGATCCCGGACTCCTCAGACTCAAGAGCATTGGCCGTTGCTTTTTATAGTGCGGAGTTTATTGCTGGAGATTGAAATAAAAGAGAATAAGAGGTGAATTTAAGAAAAGGAGATTTTTTAATGAGATTATCTTTTTGTATATTTTGGAATATCTTAATATTATTATCAGCGTCCCCGGCTTTTGCCTATATCGGACCGGGGCTTGGCGCTGGAACATTAGCTGTTGTAGTGGGATTTGTCGGTTCCATATTTTTAGCCATCTTTGCACTTGTATGGTATCCGTTAAAACGGTTGTTAACCAAAACCGGCATCTTAAAGAAAAAAAAATCCGATAAGTCATGATGATCAAGTCCTGAAAACATTGAATTTTAACGATCTATCCGCCTTGGATCTTAATGTAATGAATATCGCTATAATCGCACTATGTTGTATTGTAACGGTGGAACTGGTGTTATTTACCCGTTTTTTTACGATAACAAAAAAAATCAGTTCTATTTATCATAAAACAAAATGGGTGATAACGAGTCATGGGATATCGGATCATTGGAAAGAAAAAGTTTTGCAGAAGTATGCCTGTTTGAATTTTATTAATACTCTGAAATTAATGATTCTTTTAATCGTTGTTTTTATACCCTTTTATGTCGCGATAGCACTATCGCCGTATATGCATCTTCAGATAGAGACGATTCTGATCGCTCCGTCAGGCATTATTGGCACCACATTGTTTGCAACTATATATGGAATGATGAGAAAAAAGCACTATGTCAAAAAATGATTATGGTTTTTTTGATCGACTGCTTCACCACTTTGCGCTTCGATCAACACATATCCAGCAAATGTCTTTTACAATTGATCAAATGCTGAACAGAACTGATTATGAAGAGGTCCGGGAAAAAAGCCATGTATTTGTGTCAGGGCTGGCAAGGGCCGGGACCACTGCCATCATGCGGCTGTTTTATGCAACAAGCCGGTATTGTTCTTTAACCTATCGAGATATGCCCTTTCCGCTATCACCCCATCTTTGGCATAACATTCAAGGAACAAGTTCAAAAGAAGGCGTTATGCGAGAACGGGCCCATGGTGATGGATTAACAGTTGACTATGATAGCCCTGAAGCACTGGAGGAAATTTTCTGGCGTGTGTTTTGCAACAGGCAATATATCTTGTCGGACAGGCTTGTCCCCATGGAAGCAGAGGCAGAAACGATTGAATATTTTCAGCAATACATTGCGGCTGTGCTGGAAGTCAACCTTGCTGATCGCTATTTGTCTAAAAATAATAATAATATTTTAAGGCTGGCATCCATACATGCGGCATTTCCAAACGCTGTTATTATCATCCCCTATCGCGACCCCTTCCAGCAATCCTTATCGCTGTATCGCCAGCATTGCAGATTTATTCAGGCCCACCGGGAAAACAATTTCGCTAAAAATTATATGAAATGGCTCGTTCATCATGAATTCGGCAGTGATCATCGTTTTTGTGATGTCGGCAATGGTCAATCCGCCAGAACACCGGATGAACCCGGTTATTGGCTGGATCAATGGGTCAATGTTTATCGTTTCCTTTTAAATGAAACGCGAGATAAAAAATTAAACACCATCTTTGTTGAATATGAAGAATTATGCGACAAACCGGATATGGTGTGGGGTGCTTTAGCAAAGAATGCCGCACTGGATGAGGACACGCTCCCTGCCGGATTTATTTTATCACAAGCCCCTGACCGTGAATGGAAATGTAAAAGTGATGATCCAATTCAGGAGGCCAAAGACGTTTTGGCCCGGCTCAAAAGATCCCGAATCCACAGTGATGATGAATAGCGAAATCTGGTTATCCACTTCAAGTTAAAAAAATAGAAACCATCACTTAATACCGGCAGACATGGTGGCCTGCCTTACAAGGCGTTGCCGCTGTTTCGTAGGGTCGGGCACCGTGCCGACCGGTCGGACTTGATTGAAGCGAATATGCAGGTCACGGAAAACAATCACAATTTATCAAGAAAAGCCGGTTCGCGCATTATTCAGACCGTGTTCCCATCGTGTTTTTCAACCGCTTAAACCGCGGCTCATCACGCACCCCATTAAAACGGGTATCTGATTCAAACCGGTCCGGATCACTGAACCCTTTATCAACCGCTTTTTCAAGCCACGAAAATGCCGCATCTGCGTCACCTTTATAAGAATAAAGGGCCGCCAGCTGATAATGAAATTTATAATCCGCGGGAGATAAACTGGCGCCTTTTAAAAAAAGCGGCATAGCCTGATCCATGTCGCCGATCATCAGGAAACAGGTGGCCAGATGGTTCAGCGTCATCAGATACAATTGGCGATCCGATTCCGGCATCAGGGTCAATACTTTCTGATAGCCAGAAATCGCATTTTTTATCTTTCGCTCTCCCTCACGCAGATATGCCATTTTAAACTGCAACTCCGGGTTTTCCGGATATTGCTTGCTCAGTTTCAGAAGACAGGTCGCCGGTGTGCGGCACCGGCGTAAAAAAGCGGACAATGCATTCAGATCGTCTTTTGCTTTCTGGTTGTCCGGATCAACTCCAATGGCGTGTTGATAATTTTTCAATGCTCCTTCAAACGCCCCCATCATGGTCAGTTCATAGGCCAGTTTACCATACATATCGGTTGCGTCATAATTTAGCTCAACCGCCTGATTAAAGGCTGTCACCGCTTCCAGGTGATAACCGATTTTGCTTAATGAAATACCCATATTATAAAACGCCCCTGGGTCTTTCTCCAGGTCAAGAGACTGTCTGTAATATGCAACAGCCTCTTCATGAAGGTCTTTTTGCTGCAATGAATAAGCGATATTCTGAAGCGGTCTGGCATCATTCGGCGATTTTCGGGCACAATCCTTCCAGAACCCAACGTCACTTCGCCATACCTGGTTGCGCTGATACGTCCAGAAACTTAAAGTAAGCAAAACCGCCACAACAACCGCGCCCCTGGCCCACTTGAACGGAATTGTTTTATATCCTGCATAGGTCAGCAAAAGAAATATCATCATAGAGGGCAGATAAAGTCTGTGCTCATAAATAATTTCAATCCCGATAACCGAGGATTCAATCACCAGATTTCCTAAAAACCACAGAAAACAAAAAGCCAACAACCGGTGTTTTTTTGCCGAATATACAGCAGTGAAGAAAACAAGCAAAACCATTAAAGCAGATATGACGGTTGTTCCTGGATCAATAAAGGAATGTGATATGGGATAATCGTAATCCAGCATCAACCGATCCGGGTGAGGAAAAACCATTAAACTGAAATAATAGGCAACCACTCGGAATTCCGTTAAAACTCTCTCGGAAAGATTAAATCCATAATGACCATATCCGGCAAGAATCCGGTCAACAGGGTGAGCGCCGAGAAAAAACAAAGCCATGCCCCAAAAAATTGCAACTGATATGAGCCCGCCGACAAGTATAGTTCTTAACTTTATGGACCGTAAATCCTGCATAAAAAACCATTCAAATAAAAAAATGAATAATGGCAGTGTCGCAGCGTTTTCTTTGCTTGCGACCGCACATATACCGGAAAAAAAGCATCCTGAGAAAAAACAAACAGATACTCCCAAGCGCCTCTGTCTCATCAGGGTTCGCCCGTGAATATATAAAAGCATTGAAAGGATAAAAAACATTGCTGACAGGCTGCTCATTCGTTGAACGATATATGTCACCGCATTGGTCTGTAGCGGATGTATCATCCAGATCAATGCACTAACAAAAGCGATCCAACCCGGCCAGAACATTTTCTCTTTTTCAGCTTCGCTGCCTCCTTTAATCAGAACAGGTATTTTAAGGATTGCTAAAAACAAAAAAAATAAGAACACCCCGGTGAGAATATGAATGAAGATGTTGACCATGTGATATCCAAAGGTATTCTTACCACCGAAGTAATAATTCACGGCTAAGGTGAGGTTAGCCAATGGCCGATGTTTACCTTGCGAATTGAAAGCGGCTTCTTTTAACTCAGAAAAAGTCAATTCTTTGATTTGAATTTCCGGAGTATTTTTGACGATGGAATTAAAATCATCAAAAATAAAAGGCGCGTTCAAGGAATTGGCGTATAACAAAATGGAGGAAAATATCAGCAAGAAAACGAAAATAAGGTATATAAAATGATTCCGATCGGGTATTGTCATACGACGATCATCCTTTTTAATAATGTTGAATGTCAACGTTGAAAGTCAAATAATGTCGGTCCAGAAATAGGTAAATTTGGTCGAGATCAAGGCTCGCGAAAAATTTTACCACAAGCATATGGTTGATATTCCGAGGATAAAATTTTGAGCATAACGCAGATATCGGGCAAATTGGCCATTTATGGAAGGACACTAAATAATATTTATCTCACGGTATGATGATGTTCTTAACTCGGTAGACTTAAAATATCAAGAGGCCTATCCGGTACCAAAAACCCGAATAGGCCTCAATAATAACACGATATTAAATCATTTAAAATTGTTATTTTATCACATCACGCTGATTAGGCCGACAACTTCAAATTATTACCGCAGATAATCCGGTACGGCAAATTGAAAATAGTTTAAAACATAAGGGATCTGATAAAACAGGAACCACCACCCCCACCTGATGAAGATGGAGATGTTGAATCGATGGAGAGACCGGCACCACTGGGATCAAAAATTTTACCATCCGGTTCTTCTATCAGATCTCCATAACCGCCGTCTTTAAGCTGCAAAGCGACGGATTTTCTGTCACTGCTGACCGAAAGCACCGGAACAGGATATGCCGAAGCGGCATAATCATAAAATCCGATTTTGGGATCATATTTCCACCATCTGAAATCTTCGGGAAGCGGTTCGGAAAAATAAATGGTAACATCAGCGACAGCGCCTTTCTCCGGAACCGTTAATGCGAAATCAATCATCCCGTATGGCATTTCAGGAATTTCACCATCAAAAGAACTGTTTTCAGACACAATATCTTCCGGTCGCCGGGAACAAATCTTTTCAATGTTGCATCCGTCCTCAACAATCATTCCGATCTGAACATCCGGATTGGTCAAGGACTTAAAGGCTTTTATTGTATCGGAAGTGATAAGATTTCCGTCTGCATCCATAAACGCTTTGCCAAGTTGCACCGGTTCGCCGGGATCAATAACCGACTCCTTTCCAATGCCGTTTTCATCAAATTCAATCCCCGCGCTCCCGGTCCGGAAGCTATTAATATTCGAAGACGCTGACCAGTCCTGGCCGTCAAAGAACATGGCCCGCCAGTAATATTGCGTATCTTTTTCCAGAATACAATCAGATGGCACCTGCCAGCTGGTCAGCTGTGTCTCGGTAATTTCATCAATCACCATAAAAGATTCATCCGTTTGGCTTTCACCGATCAACCATCGCGTTTTCACATGCGCGTCATCGTCTAAATCAACAAATTCATATGTCATTAATTCCGGTGTCAGGGAAGCAATGATGTTGGCATTGGGCGACAAGGCCAGCGGCTGATCCGGTGGCATGTTGTCAGGCACGCATGCTTTATCTAAACCATCGCAATCCTGGTCAATACCGTCCCCACAAATCTCCGGGGCGCCGGGATAAATTAACGGATCATTGTCATCAAAATCAAATTGATTTTCCGTATACCCATCCCCGTCATTGTCTACATCATTCGGGTCGACCGGGCATACTTTATCAGATCCGTCACAATCCTGATCAATGCTGTCTCCGCAAATCTCAGATGCGCCGGGATAAACTGACGGATCAGCGTCGTTACAATCTCCTTGGTTTGGCGAAAATCCATCGCCGTCAGTATCAAATCTGCCTGCCTCCGGATCATCTCCGGTGCCTGGATCATCGGAACCACCGGTTGAACCACCTCGCACCGGCACCCAAATTCCCCATATCCACTCACCTTCGCCTGTCCCGGGGTTAGTCGGCGTAGTCGGCGTAGTCGGCGTAGTTTTTGAGGATCTACGTTATCCCAATATCCTTCCATGCTGTCGTCTGTTCTGGTGGAACCTGTATAATCTGCAGCGTAGCTATTCTTTAGCAGTAATATGCACAGGCCGAAAATAATATGCATGTTAATGAAAATATGATTTTAATTTGCTTTGGGCTGAATATCCTTGCCATATTTTGACTCCCAGGTTTATTCAATTGAGATGAAGCTGCCGAATCCTCCGCCGACTTTCCATCATTCTTGGGTGGGGCTCTGAAGACCGCTGCTGCAT
>JAQIBZ010000027.1 GCA_027858815.1 Desulfobacteraceae bacterium | reverse complement strand
TACAATCTTCGGCAGGCACGGTGGCCTTGCCCTACGAGGTTTTGCGATAATCTTCGTAGGGTCGGCCACCGTGCCGACCGGTCGAATGACGACTTAACTTAACCGAAGCAGATAACCAGATTCACAAAAACACATTAATTTTATAATATGTTGAATATATAATATTTTAAATTTTCACAGTAAATAAAAAACCATTGACAAGGTATCAAATGATACTATATTTATGATAAAACGACCGTCGAAAAAAGAATTGTTCAATAAGATCCGGGAAGCAAAAGAAGTTGTTTTGGATGGTCGAATTGAAATTGTGGATGCGGTTTCCCTGGCAGCAGATGCCATTGAACTGGGATATGATATCACCACAGAGCTACAAGTTATTCTCGATAAATTATTAAATGACATTTCAGCTGATCACTATACCGGCTTACGGCCGCCGCAGAAATCTTATGAAACAGCGATTCAAAAATTGGAACTGTTTGCGTTTGTTGTGGAATCCGAGATGCTTGAAAACAACGTATATTTGAAGTTTGCCCTCTCAGGCGGGGCGCTCTGGCTGGTTTCGTTCCATAAAGATCGGCCGTTTAAAAAGGGAGAATAAAAATGACGACCACGGCATGCCCCATGGGGCACGGCCCCATGGAATTAAAACAACATAAAAAAACAACCACGTTCAGGGATGTAGAACTGACAGTGGCTGTTACGGCACATGTATGCCCTGAGTGCGGCATGACAGCCAGTGATGTTAAAGCAGCAGGCCAGGTTCAGCGACAGATTGCCGATGCATATCGGGCAAAAATGAATCTGCTGACAGGCGATGAAATCCGTTTCCTGCGCCAATCCAGAAATTTTACACAGGCTTCATTAGCAGAAAAAATGGGCGTGGGCGTTGCCAGTATCAAGCGGTGGGAATTGGGTAATATTCAAAGCAGTTCCATGGATAACCTTTTGAGATCATATCTTGAAGACAAATGCGATTGTTCAATGGATGTCTATACAGGAAACCGTTCCTTTTCGATGCCCCGGATCAGGCGGGTGGCAAAACACTTTGAAAAAATACTGGGAAAACACTTGCTGAAAAAAGGGGATAAATTTCTGTTTCTCGCAAAATACCTTTGGTATGCGGATATGGTATCTTTTCGTGATCTGGGTAAAGGGTTGACAGGTTCAACATATGCCGCCCTTCCGTATGGACCTCAGTTAAATAATTATAAAGACCTTATCGGTGAAATCAAGCAATCCGACGAATCCGCATCAGAACCGTTAAGTGATGAGGAAATCCGGATCATTGATTCCATTGCGGAAAAATTCCCGAACGAGAAACAAATATATGATGCCGCCCACAGAGAGGGAATTTGGAAAGAAGCCCCCACAGGAAGCCTGCTTTTATACTCCCTTGCTTACCGGTTAACTGAAATCTGACCAAGTGTTCGAAATTTTCTCGGAAATTCTCGTCGGGATAAGTCAACGGATTAATCACATAATCGACACAAGCGCTCTATATTGCTTAACGATTGTATTGATATTTGGAAGTTCCCTAACGTTTGGATTTAGATTTGTCATGCTATGTACCGGGGGAAAATGTTGCGGGAAAAAAATCGAATTTTACGGTAACGCCCTGGTGGTTTATTCCAGTTTCCTGATGCCGGCAGGGCGTTAGTTTATGAGGGGATATGATGGATATAATTTACGAGCCGAAAGGCAAAGCAAAAGAATACGCAGGCCTTGCCTGTGACATATATAATGGCTGTACCCACGGTTGCGTTTACTGTTATGCAAAGTATTATACGAAAGATGTTTTTTATCAAACAGCCAGCCCCCGGAAAAATTTCATTGCCCGGTTGAAGCAGGACGTAAAATTGCTGAATGAGGATTGCCCTGAAATACTGCTCAGTTTTCATGGGGATGTTTATCAGCCCGCGGAAGAATCGTTAAAGTTAACTCGTTCAGCGCTAGAGATTCTGCGAAATGCCGGTCTGCCGTTTACGGTGTTGACCAAAGGCGGTACACGGGCGATCAGGGATTTTGATATACTGAAAGGCTATGAAAAAGCCCGGTTCGGGACCACGCTGATCTTTACCGAACAGGCGGATGCGGATTATTGGGAACCGCAGGCTGCAAGTGTTGAAAACCGGATTCAGACAATTATGGCGGCACATTCGAGGGGCATACCAACATGGGTAAGTATTGAACCGGTGATTGATCCGGTTCAGGCAATTCAACTGGTAAAAGCGATACACCCGTTTGTTGATCACTGGAAAGTGGGAAAAATCAATTATCATAAAGAAATTGAAAATGCCGTGGACTGGGTCCGATTTCGGCAAGAGATCTCGGAATTGTTTGAAAAAAACGGGGCTGATTATTATCTGAAAAAGAGTTTAACAGATTTATAAAAAAAATATCCTGCGAGTGTCTTTTTTTTATTTGCCTTCCTCCCTGCCATGCAGCAGAAAATTAAAAATCATATCCGCCAGTTCATTTATCAGCCGTTGCTCTTCAATTTTTGGTCCGAGAAATTTTGAGGTATGCACAACGCTTTCCACTGTGTTGTGGATGATAATGGCGGCCGCTTCCTGATCTGAAATCCGCATCCGGTGTTTGTTGTTTTCAAGAAGGTATCGGATCTGGGTGACTTCCCGGTTTCGCTCCCGTTCATACACCCGGTTAATGTCCGGGTCAGAATATCGCAGGGCATGGGTCTGCATCATAAATGTGGGGGCGATTTCATATGCTTTAAATACATTTTCGATGATAAATTGGATATCATTGCGGTCCAGCTCATTGATGGTGAATTTTTCCATATCTTTCCATACCGTCAGATATGTCCGGTCCAGATATTCATCCAGTATTTCAAGCAGCAGGGTTTTTTTATTTTTAAAATAAGAATAAAAACTGCCGATGGATACACCGGCTTTTGACACGATTTCTTTGGAATTGGTTCCGTGAATTCCTTTCTGTGCGAACAAAGCAAACGCCGCTTTCATTATGCGTTCTCTGGTCTGGATGCTGCGCGGCTGCTGGGGGGTTCTTACTGTTGTCATGATGGCTCCTTTATCCCGATTTTGAAACATAATATAGTCATCATGTGAATCGTTGTCAATAATAAATAAAGTGATTGTATATTCATATAATTATAATAAATATTTGAATTTATAGATAATAATTTTAATTGACAATATGAACTTTTATTCATATATTGCAATTATTGATCACTTCTCTTAACCTCTCAGCAGGAGGGCTCATGAAAGCTTTACAGTTTAATGTCAATGTCCCCAAATTCGCCGCCGCCAAAACACTTCGAACATTTTTCGGCAATAAGGTATTTTATAAAGGGCCGGTTAAAACCGTTCAGCTTGCCGATGTCCCGGAACCCCGATTGCTTACCCCGGACTGGGTAAAAATTAAAACCCTGTATTGCGGTTTTTGCGGCAGTGATCTGAATCTGATTATGCTGCATGATTCTCCTTCCGCATCCCCGTTTACCTCTTTTCCCTGCGTGATCGGGCATGAAATGGTCGGTGAAATCATTGAGACCGGTGCCGACGTGGCAGGATTTCAAAAAGGCGATATCGTTACGATTAATCCGGGTCTGACGTGTGAGGCCCGGGGGGTTGATCCGTTATGTGGTCCGTGCAGTGCCGGGCGGTCCAGTAATTGTGAAAACTTTGCTGAAGGGAGTCTGCCGCCGGGCATGTTTTTAGGTATCAACAGCGGTGTGAACGGGGGATTTGCTCCATATCTTTCCGCGCATAAGTCTCAGCTTTATAAAGTTCCTGAGGGTTTGAGTCTTGAGTCCGCAGTTATGACAGAACCCGTGGCTGTGGCATTGCAGGCCATATTTGACAACATGCCCGAAGCTGGTGAAAAAGTTTTGGTGATCGGCGGCGGCGTCATCGGCAACCTGGTGATTCAGTCCATAAAGGCCCTTGTTTCGGATTGCAGTGTTTCGGTGATGGAGCCGTCTTCTTTTGCAGCAGATCTGGCAAAAAAGGCAGGGGCGGATGAAATCATTCCGTCCAAAGACGTGTTTGCTCAGACGACGCGGATTACCGGGGCCAGATTTTATAAACCCCTGTTGGGCATGGAGATTCCTATGGGTGGTTTTAACCGGATTTATGACACGGTGGGGATCGGTTCCACACTGAACCTGAGCTTGCGGCTGTTGGCTGGTATGGGGACTTTGAGTGTTGTGGGAATCGGCGGGGATGTGAAGCTGGATTTAACCCCCCTGTGGCTGAAGCTGCAAACCATTAAAGGTGTGTATGCCTATGGCGATGTTGAGTTTGACGGAAAAAAACAGCATGTCTTTGAAATCGCAATGGCGTTAATGGAAGCTAAAAAAATTCGGGCAGATGATCTTGTTACCCATAAGTTCGGTCTGGAAGAATTTGAGCAGATGATCGAGGTGAATTTGAGTAAGGGAAAAAATCGCGCGATGAAAACCGTTGTGACATTTAATCAATAAATAATTTAACATGAAGGAGGGATTCATGAGATTTTCAGTCCTGCTGTTTGCGCTGTCTAATATTTTGAAAATCGCTTCTGTGACCAACAAAGCGTTTAAGAAATATATCAGCAAAATCAGTGTAAAAATTCTGATAAAAACCGAAGACGGCGAGCGGGCCAGGATGTTTGTTTTTGATAAGGGCAAACTGAGTTCAATACCGGGAGATCAGAAAAATTATGATGTGGCGCTGGTTTGGAAAGATGCAGCCACGGGGTTTTCCGTGATGTCCAGCAAGAAAAAAGATGCATCTTTTAATGCGGCGGCGGATGGGAAACTGAGAGTATTAGGAATGAGTGTTTATGCCCAATGGTTTGAGGATGGGATCAAGCTGGTGATGTAAAAAAATAAATAAGGAGGAGCACATGACTGAAATCTACGGCGGCCACCTGGTCGCAAAATATTTAAAGGAAGTGGAAAAAGTCAGTACGGTCTTTACCATTTCAGGCGGGCACATTGAAAATATCTTAGACGGCTTTACGGAATATAATATCCGTACCATTGATGTCCGCCATGAACAGGCTGCAGCCATGATGGCCCATGCCTGGTCGATTTACCAGAATGAACCCGGTGTGTGTCTCGTTACTGCAGGCCCGGGATTTACCAATGCCTTAACAGGCATTGCCAATGCGTTTTTAGATAATGCGCCGTTGGTTGTTTTGTGCGGGCGGCATCCGCTGCGCGATGATTTGACCGGTGCGTTGCAGGAAATGAACCAGATTGATGTGGTGAAACCCATAACCAAGTGGTGTGCAACCTGTTACGAAACCAAACGTATCCCGGAATATCTTGCCATTGCCTTTCGCCAGGCAACTATGGGAAGACCGGGTCCGGTTTTTTTGGAATTGCCTCCGGACATTCTGTTTGTCTCGGTGGATGAGAAAGACGTGAAAATGCCGGTTCGAAAGACGCATAAATCATCCACGCATCCGGATGCGTCTGAACTCAAAGAAGCTGCTGAAATTATCAACAGCGCGAAGAAACCTTTGTTTATCGGCGGCAGCGGTGTACGGTTGAGCGGATGCCAGGATGTGCTTAAAGAATTCATAGATAAGACCGGGTTTCCGTTTGTGCTGTTAAATAACGGGCGGGGCGCATTGCCGGACAGCCATCCGCAGTCAATTAATGACGGCGGGTTCACCGGTGTCATGACGGTTGCCCCCCAGGCAGATGTGATCATTGCCGCCGGGGTCCGTTTCAACTGGGTGATGCAGGCCACCAAGTTATTTCCTGACGCAAAGGTGGTTCGGATTGATATTGAGGAGCATGAGATTGATCGGAACCGGTCTTCGGAAGTCGGGTTGGTGGGGGATTGCGGAAATGTGCTTGACCAGCTCGTTCCTCTGGTGGAAAAGCGGGATCATGGCGAATGGATGACTAAGTTGAAAACCGCGTATACCGCTTTTTTGACCACGGAACTGGAGCAGCGCAAAACCGTGTCAGATCCCATTCATCCCAACCGCCTGGTGGCACAGATCATGGAAGTTTTTGGTGAAGATGCATTTTATGTGGCTGACGGCGGGGACACCGCTTATTACGGGCTGGCCGGTTTTACTTCGTCACATCCGGCCGGCGTTTTGGTCCCTACCGGGGCTTTGTTGGGGTGTCTGGGCACGGGCATACCGTTTGCCATTGCCGGCAAGCTGGCGCATCCGGACAAGCCGGTGATTGTTCTTAACGGCGACGGGTCTTTTGGGTTTAACAGCATGGAATTTGATACCGCAGTTCGTCATGATATCCCGATTATTTGTGTGATCAACAATGACTGCGCCTGGGGGATGATCAAACATTCCCAGGGAATGAGTATTGGAAAAGACCGGTGCACATGCGCAGAGCTGGGCATGCGGCATTATGAAAAAATGGTGGAAGGCTTAGGCGGGTACGGGGAACTGGTGACGGAAGATAAAGATATTATTCCGGCTATTAAACGGGCTATTGAATCCGGAAAACCGGCCTGTATTAACGTTGTGACGGATCCGACGGTCACCAGCCCGGCGACGGTGATATTTTATCAGAATCTTTCCGACTTTTAGAGAGAGTTTTCTAAAAAGTCAATTTCTGCGTTGCGCTGCACCCTTCGTCACTCAACGTACAAGCTACGTCTCGTTCCTCAGGGTTTGCGCGCCTTGCCAATTTTATGAGATTGGTGGACTTCAACTTTATGGGAGAATCTTCATGAAAGCACTGGTAACCGGTGCGGGCGGGTTTATTGGCTCTCACCTTGCAACGGAATTGATTAAACGGAAATATGAAGTTCGGGGATTGTTCATGCCCGGTGAAAAGGCTGAGCATTTAGAGAAAATAGGCGTCGAAATTTTTCGTGGTAATCTGACAAAACCGGATACCCTCCGGGGCGTTGCGAAGGGCATTGATACGGTCTACCATCTTGCTACCAGAACTTTGGATTGGGGAACACATAAGCAGTTTGAACAGATCATGGTCGGTGGCACGCAAAACCTGCTGGCGGAATCAACGGGGAATATCACCCGTTTTATTTATTTTTCATCAATTGCAGCGTTGGGTCTTGGGCGGGCACAGGTTGGGCTCAATGAGGATGCCGAGCGAATAAAATGCGGTATCCCTTATTGCGACACTAAAATTGTTGCCGAAGACCTGGTGAAAGACTTTTGCGGCAAGAGCCAAATCGCTTATACCATTATCCGTCCCTCCAATGTGTTCGGACCCGGTAGTGTGTGGGTGCGTGATGTCCTTGATGCGTTTCTGCGCGGTCCTTTTCCTTTGATTAACGGAGGGAATGATCCGGGAGCCTTTGTTTATATACAGAACCTGGTGGATGGTACGATTCTTGCCGCTGAATCGGAAAAAGCAGTTGGAAAGACCTATCATTTTCGAGATGATTATCCGATTACCTGGGGAGAATATTTGAGGACCCTGAGCCAATGGGTTGGCAAAAAGCCGTTGGGGAGTATCCCTTTTACGCTGGCCTGGGGAATTGGGTCGGTTTTTGAAAAAATTTTGACGCCACTTGGCATACGGCCGCCCATGACACGTTTGGCCGCCGGGGTGATGGGGCAAAATAATGACGTGGATAACCGCCGCGCCAGGCAGGAACTGGGCTGGAAAAGTCATGTTTCTCAGGATGAGGCCATGAGAGAGATAGAAACATGGGTAAAGGCCTATTATAATGATATGTGAGGTAGAGTAATGCTTTATTTTGAAGAGTTAATAAAAGCCGATGATTTTTCAAAAGCGGTAAATGATCTGGGAAAAGATTTCATGAAAAAATATGGACTGGAAAAAGTCCATCAGGTGGGGTTGGTGGTGCCGGATGTTGAAAAATCTGCTGAAAAATTAGAAGGGCAGGGGTTCGGCCCGTTTTTTATTGCCACCGGATCGCCGGTATTCTGGAAGGAAAAGGATGAGACTCGCAGTGTTTCAGGAAAGATGGGTCTGGCATACCATGAAGGAATTGAGCTGGAGCTTTTGGAACCGGTAAAAGGATCTGATTTTTACACCCGAAGTCTGGACCCGGACGGTCGCATTGTGGTGCAGCATCTGGGGTTTCTGGTCAAGGGGGTGGATGACTGGGCGGATAAGGCAACAAAAGCCGGTTTGCCGGTGTGGGTGAGGGGGCAGCTGAAAGCCTGGCCGTCAATAACGGATTTTGCGTATCTGGAGCCTTTGGAGGACTCCGGCCTGATCATGGAATTCATCAACTGGCGGATTATGGGATTCAGTTTCAGTCCGCCGCCGAAACTGCTGAAAACCGTAGGACATTTGGAGAAGTGGACGGGCAAAAGAAGCATCACCCTTTAACCCGTTCCGACGCGTGATTACCGGATTAAAGAAAAAAAACCGCAGCTGAGTGATACACTTCGGCTGCGGTTTTTTTATTTTAACTTATAAAACCTGGCCCTCCGGGTCAGGTCAGAGATATTTGGCTCTGCCCTAAATGATGATTTGCTTTAATTCGTAATCGTACTCTTTCTCTTAATCATACTCTTTTTTGCGAAAAACTTTCATCAAAAGACAGATTATGATTACGATGATGATTAGGATTATGAAAATGGAGTATTGGTATCATCAATTCAGTAGACCATGCCCTCTGGGCTTAACCCAATGCCTGGCCCTTTGGGTCAGGTTTTTTATTTTATCAGTTTTTTAATCCTGAAACCTGATACCAGGTTTTTTACCTTCCTTCCACCTTCAACCTTCTTTATGCTCGTAAATATGTACATCCCGCTGCGGGAACGGAATGCTGATGCCGTTAGCATCAAAAGCCTTCTTCATATTTTCCGTCAGGGCAAAATGGACATCCCAGTAATCTCCTGAATTAACCCAGGGCCTTACAACAAAATTCACGCTGCTGTCAGCCAGCTCCAGCAAAGCAATCAGGGGTGCCGGGTTTTTTAATATGCGGTCTTCTTTGGCAATCACATCCGCCATAACCTGTTTGGCCTTGTCAATATCATCGTCATAACCGATTCCCATGACCAGGTCCACCCGGCGGGTCCCTTTGGTGGTCCAGTTAACGATATTATCTTCACTGATTTTTGCATTCGGGACAATGACAGTTTTATTGTCAGGTGTTTTTAAAACAGTGGTAAAAATAGAGATTTCTTCGACCGTGCCGGCTGTCCCGGCGCCTTCGATAAAATCCCCCACAGTAAACGGCCGAAAAATGATCATTAAAAAGCCTGCGGCAAAATTGGCCAGTGACCCCTGGAGCGCCAGACCGATAGCCAAACCGGCGGCAGCTATCACGGCGACAAATGAAGCGGTCTGGATGCCGAGCTGGCCGAGAGCGGCAATAATTACAAAAGCGATTAATCCGATGTAAATCAGGTTGCCGACGAATTTAATGATAGTCGGGTCAATTTTACTTCTATCCATTATCCGGCCAACGATTTTTGTGATCAGTTTGGCGATTAATCGTCCAAAAAACAGAATCAGCAGTGCGAGGATTACTTTAATTCCATAGATAGTTGTAAGTTCCCATACTTTTTGTATGATTGCTTCCATTTCCATAAAAAAGTCTCCTTTGGTTGTTTGGGTTGATTATAGTTTGTTATAAGAAAAGATTGTAAACATTTTTTTGAGAAATCACAACCAGCCCATCAAGTGTACACGTTAAATTTGTTCTATTCAATTTGACTGGCGGGCACGGTGGCCCGCCCTACGGCAACACGCATCGTAGGGTGGTGGCCCGCCCTACGGCAACGCGCATCGTACGTAGGGTCGGCCACCGTGCCGACCGTCAATGCGTCAACAGGCCCATGGTTAATGGGCTTTGCGGTCAGAACAAATTTACCCTGCCGTCTGTTAATGTGAACTTGACAGTTAAATGATTAAAATGATAATACATTAGTTGTCTTTTGGTCGTTTTTTTATTAAGTCATTGATA
>JAQIBZ010000633.1 GCA_027858815.1 Desulfobacteraceae bacterium | reverse complement strand
ACCGGAAACAATCAGGGAAACCGCCTGGTCTGCCTCCAGGTCCAGACTCTGGTTTAAGGATTGATTCCGGCTTTGACGAATCACTTTTAATGCATGCCGCACGGCACGGGGACCGTTTTTTGAAATTGTTTCCGCCAGCAGAATCGCTTCGTTCAGACACTCTCCCGGACGGTTGATCCGATTCACCAGACCAAGATTGATGGCTTCTCCAGCCTGTACTTTACGTGCTGTAAGGATCAGATCCGCCGCCCGGGAAGAACCAATCAGATGAGCCAGTGCCGCCCCGCCACCCCAGTCCGGCATCAGCCCCAGACGGACTTCTGAAAAACAAATCACGGCATCCGGATCCATGACCCGAAGATCACACCGGACCGCCAGCTCTGCTCCGCCGCCATAGGTCAACCCATTTAAAGCAGCAATAATCGGAACCGGCAGAGAAATAAAATCATCCACAATCTTCCGCAGCTGATTAATCAGCCTCTCCGCCGGGATTTTGTCTGCTTTCTCAACCGCATTGATAAGATCCGCCACCCACGGATTATCCGGATCAACGTCAAAACCGGCGGAAAAAACATTATCTTTACCCGTAATCACAATGGCACGGGGCAATTGTTTTTTTAACTCGCCGGTGATCCGTGCAAGTTCGCAAAACATGTGTTCATTAAATGCATTTCGGCGCTGAGGACGATTCATCGTCACAATCGCAACATTGCCTTTTCTTTCCAGTAAAATCTCTTCTTCGGACATATCATTATCTCCTGAAATTTATTCGGTAAGCCATTTATATACGATTAAAATTTATCAGCAAATAAAGCCAACTTCAATCGCTATTTCGCGACCCTAAAAACCCGCTGCATTGAAAATTACTTGTATGTAATCGCTAACCGGATTAAAGTACAATGATAATCTTTTCGAATAAATGACCCGAATATTACGATGGTTATTAAACCGGATATTTTAAAATATTAAAATAACCCATTCCGAAACAAGGCGAATCCATGAAAAAAACAAAAGTGATCGCAACCATTTCAAACCATATGTGTGATATTCCGTTACTGGAACAGCTGTTTACCGCCGGGATGAACGTGGTCCGAATGAATACCGCCCACCAGACACTTGAAGAAGCCTTAAAAGTAGTACAAAACGTTCGCGCAGTATCCGACCAGATTGCCCTGATGATCGATACCAAAGGACCGGAAATCCGTATCACGGAGATGCAGGGAGAAATCCCCGTCAAACGCGGAGATATCATTTCTGTCAAAGGGAACAAAAACAAATCTTCGTCCGATGAATGCCTGTTTGTCAACTATGATGACTTTGTAGAAGACATGTCTGCCGGAGACAAAATTTTAATTGATGACGGTGATATTGAATTGTGTGTTATTGATAAAAATGATGATTCCCTGACGTGTGAAGTCCGAAACGACGGCGCTATTAAAAGCCGAAAAGGCGTCAACCTGCCGTCCGTGAAAATAAAAAATCTGCCGTCGCTTAGCGAAAAAGACAAAACGTTTATTGCATTTGCCGCAGAACACAACATTGAGTTTATTGCCCATTCGTTTGTCAGGAGAAAAGAAGATATTCTTGACATCCAGAAAATTCTGGATGCAAAAAAAAGCCCGGTAAAAATCATCGCCAAAATAGAAAACCAGGAAGGTGTTGATAACATAGATGAAATTCTTGATCATTGTTTTGGCGTCATGGTTGCCAGAGGTGATCTGGCTATTGAAATCCCGGCAGAAAGGATACCGATCATTCAGAAAAAACTGGTACGAAAGTGCATAGACCGGAGAAAACCAGTAATCATTGCGACACAGATGCTCCAGTCAATGGTGGATTCACCAAGACCGACACGTGCCGAGGTCTCTGATGTCGCCAACGCCTGCCTGGATCACACGGACGCTATTATGCTTTCCGGTGAAACCGCTAATGGGAAATACCCGGTGGAAGCCGTAAAAATGATGACAAAAATAGCCGTTGAAGTGGAGTCCAGCCTCAGCACATTTATTGATACTTCCTATGAAAGCGACAATGACGTCACCGGTTATCTATCTAAAGCAGCCGTAAAGGCAGCCCTGCGGCTTAACACCAAAGCCTTGATTGCAGACAGCATCAGCGGTAAAACCATACTGAGCCTGGCTGCCTATCGCGGTGAGAATATGATATATGCATTCTGCTACAGTAAGCGGGTCATGCGTGAACTGGCAGTATCCTTCGGCGTACGTGCATATTATATGAAACCGGACCTGACATCCCATGAATTCCTGGAAACCGCACTCACCCGGTTACTGTCTGAAGACCGCTTTAAAGAAGACAGCCTGATAACTGTACTGGCAGGTAATTTTGGCTCGGATAACGGCGCCTCATATGTGGAAATCAGCACCGCAAAAAACCTGTTGAAACGTATATAGCCACCATAGATTAACGACATTATTATGAACGATATTCAGGAAAAGGCATGTAAAAAATGCCAGAAAGTTAAACCGGCTGAAAATTTTTATGAAAACAAATACAGCCCGGACGGCCGGTATGCATTCTGCAAGGTTTGTTTTGATCAATTTGCCCAAAAATTGAAGGAAAACAAACCGGTGCCGCTGAATAAAACATGCAAAAAATGCAGCAAACCTAAACCCCTTAATGCCTTTGACATGCACCCGGACAATCCTGACGTTAAAGACGACTGGTGCAAAGAATGCCGATGGGCGACCGCACAGTTAAAAAAACTGAAAGCTCAAAAAACAGACAAAAAAGAATCAGACCTGCAAGCATCAAAAATAAAACAACCAAAGCCCGTTGATCTCCCCATAACTGAAAACAAGCCACAAGAACCGAAACACAATCCGGTTCAAAAGACCATCCCGGAACCCGCTCAAAAACCTCTCCCGGAACTCAGTGACAAAACACTGCCGGAACACCCTCAACAAAACCCCGAAAACAAACAGATTCATGACCAAACAGACGATTTCGATTTTATAGAACACCTGCTTGATACTCAGGCGCTTGAAAAAAAACTGCTCCATGAAACACTTCAGATTCCCAAACAAATAACCAAAATCAAATCCCGCAAAAGAATCTGCAACGGCTGCGGAAAAATCGAAGAGATCGATCAGGTTGAAAAGAATACCGTTATTCCGGTGCATGCCTGGTTTTGTAATTTCTGTCAACAAAGAGGGGCAAGAAGATGGCTGAAAAGAGGGATGACTGTTCAGGATTACTGGGGACGTGAATTTAAAATAAAAAAAATTATCAGCAATGATTTAGTCATGGGAGTTGTTAAAAACCAAAACGGGAAATGGGATAAAAAGCCCTTAAAGATATACGGGAACTGGAAAATATCGTAAAAGATATCAATATTTAACCTTTATTTTTCAATGTACATTGTGTCGGCAATTTGTTTTCTATTTTTTGGCTGTATGAACAAATCATTATGCCCCCCATCAAGTATGACGAGTTTGTCTGTAAACAAATTTTGTGCATATTTTAAAGTTTGCTGAATGGGTAAAAGTTGATCGCCAGCATGCTTAAACATACCGACCTCATATCCTGCTTTTAAAATTTTTTGCATATCCTCTTCAGCTCTATATCGACAAATATCCAACAATTCACGAATTCCACCTCTTACAGGATTTTTTAATGTATTTTTCCACCAGACCCATAGATCATGCAATTCTCTTCTTCTATAGTCGTCTCTTGCCGCATCGCCTCTTGGAAGTGGAAATGCTCCGCCCCAAAATCTATTAAGGACTTGCTTGACAAGGCCAATGCCCACATGCATAAATTGCCATCGCAGGACGTGCGCCACTATACTAATAGCACCATTAAAACCGACCGGGTTATCAAGAAAAAACACAGGCATAAAATTTTTAAATTTGGGAGGATTTTTTGAGATTAACCGGATCACATCAAATGCAGCGTAGGACTGAAAAAGACCGATCACTTTTTTAACTTTTTCAGGGCTTTGATTTTGCAAATAATCGAGAAAATGTTCAAGAACAAGAGGACGTTCCAACTTTGGATTGATCCCTGTATCCAACGGGCCACCAATCGGATTTTCAATGGAAACAACGGGATATCCATGATCCAGCAACCATTCCAGATATTCTTCTATCTCTGCAAAAGAAATGCTTGTACCCGGCACCACCAGGGTAGGAACAGCAACATAGGCGTCATTTACTTTTAATCCGGAGGCTCTCATATCATCTGCTGTCACCAACAATCTTCTATAGTTTCCTTTTCTGCCCTTCGGCAGATCAATGGCTACCTTTTCAACCCTGGATATTAAAAGTTTCAGTGCTTCAGCCGACATTCGTTTTTCTAACCTTTTATATATTAGAATTTATAGTAAAAATATAAATTCAGACATTTTTATCAGTGATTTCAGCCGTTGATTTTTGCTCGCCTCTTTTTTTTATATCTTCCGCTCTAAGCACTCTTCGCAGCTTTTTCCCGCCACTGCTGATGGGAAGTGATGTGACAATCTCAAATTCCACCGGTATTTTCCATGTGGCTAATTTATCTTTTAAAAATTCCTGTAATGCCGAGGCTGGAGTTAATTGACCTTGGACCATTAAAATATAGGCCTTGGGAGCACTGCCGTATATTTCATGCGGTATATCGATGACACAAGCATCCTGAATCGCCGGATGCCTGATGAGCCTGTCCTCAACTTCGTCCGGAAATACGTCCGATGTCCCACAGATAAAAGCATCGGACTCTCTTCCTAAAATATAAAAATAACCCTCTGCATCCATATAAGCGACATCTTCCGAATGAATAAAGCCGTTTTTATCAATAACGGCCGTTGTTTGTGTTTCATTCTGATCATAACAGAGCATCTGATGAGGCGATCTAAGACACAATTCGCCCACATACTGCCCTCTTTCATTCGGATCATCGGGAAGTAATGCTTTTCCACTCGCATCGACCGGCACGGGCTTGCAAATGCTGCCATCTTTCCCGACAACTACGGCATCGACGTTCGGTGTGGGTATGCCGATACTTTCCGGCTTTTTTTTGCCTTTTGGGCCTCTTGGGTTGGCAATGCTCATAATGCTTTCCAGCATTCCGTAGCCGGCGCATATTTCGATACCCATTTCCTTAAACGCTTCAAATAGTTCTACCGGCAAATATGCGCTCCCGCAGATAAAATCTTTTACACAGCTTATATCTGTTTGCCTTAAAGCCGGATGATGTAATATTTCATTTAAGATCGGCGGCGTAAGAGGAATAATAGTTGGTTTAAATTCTTCTATGGATCTCAGGATAGCGCCACCGGATGCTTTTGGGATTAAATGAATTTTGGCTCCGGCTGAAATCGCAATCAATAGAATCTGTGCACCAAAGGAATGGAAGATAGGTACAATAGAGGCAAACGTTTCTTTGGCCATGTCTCTTTCAGCAAAAACTGAAGATATTTGCTGGGCCAAAGAAGAAAGGGCCTTATTCGAATGCACTACTGATTTTGGCCTTCCCATCGTGCCGCTTGTATGAAAACATGAGACGGGGTCATCCCAATCAAGCACCGTTTCAAGAGGTTCAGCATGATGTTTTTCCAATATCCACTGGAAGTCTCTTAACTTTATCTTCTTCGATATAATATTCTTTGCTTTTGGCTTTCTCTGGCCTTTCCGCCTTTCCTTTATATTGTCTAAAGCCTGTCCGGACCCAGATATAAAATCACTGATAGAGGTAGTAATCACAGTTTTCAGCGGTGTTTTGTCCAGAATATCCGCAATTTTTTCATCAAATATTTCATCTAATACGATCAGAAACTTAGAGCCAGATTGATTGAGAAATACCTTAAATTCCTCTTTTGAAAAAAGCGGATTTTCCGCAATCATAATCGCGCCTAATCTGATAATTGCGAAATAAGCAATTACGCCTTGAGGTATATTGGGCAGACAAAGCCCAACTCTGTCTCCCTTGTTTACTCCCAAAACCCTGAGACCTGTCGCGAATCTGTCAACTTGATCTTTCAACGCCTGGTAACTGATCTGCCTGCCTTCAAATACAATAGCTGTTTTTTCTGGAGATTTTGCCGCAGTCTCATCCAAAAAATCTGGAATATTTTTTCTTACGATATCAATCTGATGGGAAGTAAATTCAGCATAAAAGGAATTTTTAAGCCATGTTTCTTTTTTTAACCTCTGGTATTCATTGTCGAAATCATATTCTGCTGTCTCAATAGCTTCTGGTTTTTTAAAAAAGCATTTTTTTTGCATGGTCTGCAATATTGCAAGAATCACCTGGCAAGTCAAGCGGGATGGCTTCATGAAAAGCTGGGGGGCAAGGATTTTAAATATTATTTCTCAATTTTGTTAGATATTACATACACTACAGGGGACAATAAATCTCTTCGGTCGTTCTTTTACAGTTTACACATTAATAACTCGTTAACAATTCAATGCTTGTTTTTTTTAATAAGTCCATGTTAAAATAAATATTTATCCATTTATATGGATTTAAAAAATATAAATTCAACATCAACACTTTCTTTCCTGTCATTTCTATGAACGATAGACTTAACCCAAATACACTGGCTTTTGAGACGAAAACCTCCTTGGCTATTCTATTTTTTATAACAAATTTATTGAACGATGTTTCACATTCAGCTGACTGTTTATAAATTTTTCATAAAGTCAGAACCATTCAATTTAAAAATCGAAAAACTGGATTCCGTAGAAATATCATGAATGAGCCCCAGAACGACTCTACGCCACTTTACAATAGTAGAATTCTTAAAGTTTATTTGGAATACCTCCAAAATGATTTTCCGGATATCCACCCGGATAAGATTCTCAAAGAGGCAAAAATTGAAAAATATGTAATTGAAGATCCGGCGCACTGGTTTTCTCAGGAAGTGGGTGATTCCTTCTATGATGCCGCACTTAAACTGACAGGTGATCCGAGAATTGCTCGAAACGCTGGCCGTTTTGCATCCTCAAAAGGATTGGGAGTCGCAAAACAATATCTGCTGGGTCTGATGAACCCCTCGGCCATTTATGTTTTGATGAAAAAATTATACCCACTGTTCAGCCGCGGAGCTGATATTAGCGTAAAGAAAATTCAACCCAATTTATTTGAAATTATTTCCACTCCGAAACCGGGAGTAGATGAAAAACCCTATCAATGTGAAAATCGAACCGGCTTCTTTGAGGCAGTAACAGAATTATTTACGGGTCAATATGCAAACATCGACCACCCGGAATGCATTCACAAAGGCGATTCATCCTGCCGGTATATTGTGTCTTGGCAATCATCCACGCTCAGCTTTTGGAAACGTATACGGATTTATTTTATAATATTTAGTATCCTCACATGCAGTATTTTAATTTTCTTCATGCCCCTTTCGTCATGGGTAACTGTCGCACTGTCCGCCACCTCACTTATTTTTCTCCTTGTTCATAAGTGCGAACGACTTGAAACAAAAAATCTTCTAAAAACTATAAAAGATCAAAAAGAAGCTGCCCAGGACCATTTCATTGAAAGCGAAGCTAGGTATAATAATTCTTTAATGATCCAGGAAATTGGTCTGGCAGTGACAAAAATTCTTGATGTTGATATGATTGTTAAAACCGTCTCCTCTGTGATGGAAAAACGTCTCGGCTTTGATCGCGGCATGATTATGCTGACCAACAATCAAGAGACCCGGCTGATTTATAAAGGCGGCTATGGGCATTCAAAGGACCAGGAAAAATTACTACACAGCACCGAGTTTCACATTGATAAGCCTAATTCCACGGGGCTTTTTGTTGTGGCCTTAAGAAAACGTAAACCCTTTCTCATAGAAAACCTCAATGATATCGAAAGTACATTTTCACAAAAAAGCCTGAAGTTTGCCCGGCAACTAGGCGGTGAGTCTCTCATCTGCGTCCCGATTGTATATGAAAAAAAATCAATCGGCATTCTGGCGGTAGATAATGGTAAATCCAAAATTAATTTACGACAAAGCGATATGAATCTTTTAATGGGTGTTGCATCGGAAACTGCCATCAGTATTATTAACGCCAGGTCTTTTGAAAAAATCCGGGAAAGCGAGACAAAGTACCGCCTGTTGTCCGACAATATTTCCGATATTATCTGGGTATTGGATCTTGTTAAGTCAAAATTTTCATATGTCAGCCCGTCGATTAAGCATATACTGGGATATTCATCTGAAGAATTCACCCAATTGAGCCCGGAAAAAATTTTCCCGCCCCAGTCATTAAATCACGCGCAAGCATTGATCACAGAAGAGCTGAATATAGATAGAGAAGGAACAGCAGACCTGTCGAGATCCAAAACGATTGAACTAAAACAATACTGCAAAGACGGTACGATCATATGGCTTGAAGTTACCGCAAAATTTATCAGAGGCAGCAATAATCGGCCAATCAGTATCCTGGGGGTTTCGCGCGACATTACCGAAAGAAAAAATGCAGAATTAGAAAAGGAAAAACTGGAAACAAAGCTTCAGCAGGCACATAAAATGGAAGCGGTTGGCACCCTGGCCGGCGGCATTGCCCATGATTTTAATAATATTTTGTCCGCGATTATCGGCTATACCGAGCTGGGATTAAATGATACCACATCCTCCCCAAAACTTAGGAAAAAACTGGATGAAATCCTGAAAGCAGGATACCGGGCCAGAGATCTGGTCAAACAGATTCTTGCTTTCAGCCGCCAGGCAGATCATGAAAAAAAGGCTGTCCAGATCAAACTGATCATCAAAGAAGCGCTGAAACTACTCCGTGCATCCATTCCAACAACTATTGAAATCCGGCATAATTTAATGAGTAGCGC
>JAQIBZ010000586.1 GCA_027858815.1 Desulfobacteraceae bacterium | reverse complement strand
GAAAATATAGAATCCTATGTGCGTTTTAAAATGGCAGCCATAATCTTAAATGAGTCAATTGAAAAATTTCGGGATAAGAATCAGTCCCCGGTTCTTCAAAAGGCCAGTTCCTTTTTTTCACAGATTACCGCCGGATCTTTTGAAGGCATCCGGGCGGAATTTGATGATTCCGGAAACCCGGTAATTGCCGGTATTCGAAGTGTTGTTAAAGAAATCGTTCACGTTAACGGCATGAGTGAAGGTAGTGCCGACCAACTCTACCTCGCCCTGCGTCTGGCTGGACTGGAAGCATATCTTGATAGAAATGAACCCATCCCGTTTATCGTTGATGATATATTGATCAAATTTGATAATACCCGCGCAAAAGCCACACTGAAAGCGCTTGCTGATTTATCTGAAAAAACCCAGATAATATTTTTCACCCACAACCGTCACCTGGTCGATCTGGCCAAAAAAAACATCGACGATTCGATCCTGATCACTCATTCCTTAAACGCCTAACCCGGATAAAGCAAAAATGTTAAAAATGAACGCGCGTTTCGCGCAGTCCAAAACTTTAGTCACTTCACACTTTTTGAGTTTTTAAAATTGTTTGACTTTTTATCTATTGACTTCAAAGAACCACATGATTAGTTAGCCTCTATGAATCCTTGTGACGAATGTCCGATTGATGACAAAATATATGAATGCTGCGGCAGATTTCCGGAAACCGGGGAGACAGCCTGTTTTACAACCACGGACAACCGGACGGTTTATGCATGTCCGAACTTAAGAGCAGATGGGAAATGCGGAATTTATGAAAACCGGCCGTATGCCTGCCAGGCCCATCATTGCTATCATTATGACTCAACAGATTCTATTGGAAACGGTTTCCAGGCCCTGAAAGCCCAGTGGGGAAGCTGTTTTTATTAATATTTTCCAGTTCCCTAAGCTGCCAATCGGTTGACAATTTTTAAAATCGATCTGGCGGACTCCCGATTAAATAATCCCATTTCTTTATCTGACAATTCGTCAAACAAAACAAGATCACAGTCTTTGAGAACCGTCAAATATTCAAAAATAACTTTCTCGATCAGGTCATTGAGCTGAGCCTTTATAACATCGGTATCATCTATTGCCTGAATCGTTGCAACTGCTTCCGGCAAAGGATCTTCACTATTATTAAGGCGTTTATCGATCATTTCAGAGAGCAGAATAAAAATAACATCAATTTTGTTACTTTTAATCAACGTCGGACTGTGAAAGTATGAAAAATCCTTTTCAACGTAAACCGTTTTTTTATGAAGAGTCATTACTTTCTCGAACCAGTTAATCGTGTAGCGCTTATATTCATCTGTACGCCATCTTTCCTTTTCCCAGATATGCGCCCGAACAATTTTATTCAATTCTCCAAAACAATCCTGCTGGTTTTCAAATCTATATGTTCCCAGCAGCGCACCGGACTGAAAAATATCAACTCCGGGATTATTCGCATGTTCGGAGATCTCGGCACATAAAATCCTTTCTACTTTACCGGGCCGGAAGATGATAATTTTATAAGATGGTTTTCCTTTTTCAATATGATGAAGTTCTTCTGCAGAATCCGGAGGCGTAATTTTTTCAGCAATGGCCGGCGGGAAAAAGGCTGCATAAAGACTGGGGCTCAAGTCAATAATTCCGAGAACTGAGAGAAATACGGCCAGCTCCTCTTCTTCCAGGGGTGCAACAGGAATCAATTGACCGGGTTCCAGATACGGCATAAATACATTCAGTATGGACTCGAGTCCACCCTGCCAGTGAGCGCTTCGGGGATCTTTACCATCATCAATCCATTGTTTAACTTTTTGTGATATCAGGTCCATATTCATTCCTTTAATTTAAGAATAAGTATAAAACCAGATCAACCCACTTGTTGTCAAACGGTTTCAAGTGTTTTAACCTATACAATCAAATAAAAACCACCAAATACTTAACTGGATTTAAAGCCATCTCTATAAAAATGGTTTGACTTTTATCGGAATAATTCACACGTTTGATTCATCATTTGCACGGCACTTTCTATATGCCAAAGATATTATTTTAACACACCAATAAGGAAGTTACATTTACCGAATGAAATCTTTTGAAAATCTTTTTACAGAACTGAGTGAAAAAGCGGC
>JAQIBZ010000528.1 GCA_027858815.1 Desulfobacteraceae bacterium | reverse complement strand
TTGTGGAATCCGTTTACATTGATCTTTTCCTTGAACGTTGTAATTTTATGTTTGCAGTATCTGCAACGTATATGATTTTCTTTGAATTCATTTTTTTGTTCTTTCTGATTTTTTTTTATTAAAACATTTATTGATTTTTTTAAAATTATAGATAGTTTGTTCTTCATTTTTTTATTTATTTGATAACACATATGATTTTGATAGGTTGAATATGAGCGGATTACTCCGACTCAATAAGATGATCCACAATTAAGCCGCAAAAAGAATCATTATTTGAAGAAAGAAACAGCCACCCTAAGTGTGATAAACAGGACGCGCATAAGGATACTTTCCATTTGTAGGCTTTGAACCATGAAAACTCTTCCGTAAAATGTCCGGAATAAATACATCCCGGCGCATTTTTATAACAACCGATATCAAAAATGATGCCGTTGGGATTAGCAAAAGTATGATTGTGGAATCCGTTTACATTGATTTTCTCTTTGAACGTTGTAATCGTATGTTTGCAGGATCTGCAAAGTATATAATTGTCTTTGAATTCATAATTTTTTTCCTGATTCTTTTCTATGAAAATTGTTTTTGTTTTATTCGTATGGTTTTTTTTTGATGGCGTTTTGAAAAATGCCTTAAGTGTTATTTCGGGTTTTATGGTTATATTATAATGCATTGATGTAATGTTGATCTGCTTTTATCGGTTTTTTCTAAGAAAAAAATATTTTTGAAAAAAATCATATAATAATTGCTTTAATTATTATAACACATATGAATTCGTAATAAGAAATTTTTTTATTCTGAGTGATTCATATTAATGTAGGACTATTTGTCGATGTGTGGTGTTAATGGAATTGTATCAAAGGATCTGTCCTTTCAGCAGGTAAACCGACGACTTGATTTGATGAATGGAATCTTGCGGCATCGCGGACCGGATGATACAAGAAATGAAGTTCACGCTGTCAACGGTAAAACTCTTGGGCTGGGTTTTGTTCGTTTATCAATTCTTGACATTGAAACCGGAATGCAGCCGATTCGTTGCGATAATGATGATACCTCAATCCTTTGTAATGGCCAGATATATAATTATATTGAACTCAAAGAAATGGTTAGATCCGAATCTTTTGTTTCAAAGGGAGATGTTGAAGTTGCATTGCATTTGTATCGAATAAAGGGAATTGATTTTCTTTCATACCTGAACGGCATGTATGCCGGCGCAATATTCGATCCACGAAAAAATCGTTTATTTTTATTTCGTGACCGGTTTGGCATTAAGCCGCTTTATTACATAAAAAACAAAAATGAATTTATCTTTTCTTCTGAAATCAAACCGTTGATTGCCGGCAGTGGCATTCATCCGGAAATGAACGCTCAGCGCCTTGCGACATATTTTACATATCGGTATATCCCGGGAAGTGAAACGATGTTTAAGGGAATCCGGAGAGTCCCTCCGGGTTCATTTTTAGAATATGATTTCACGAATGGAAAATTTCATATCAAAAGATATTGGGACTATCGATTAGATAATGTTAATCAGGATCTGACGGTTGATGAAGCATCTGAAAAGTTTCATAATTTGTTTTCAGATTCAGTTAAAATCCGTCTACGATCAGATGTCGAGGTCGGATCCCTGATTAGTGGCGGCATTGATTCTTCCGCCGTATCTGCCCAGGCGGCCATTCATCAACCGGCAATCCGCCTTTTCTCCATTGGTTTTGATGAAAAAAAATATAATGAAATTGATATTGTTAAGCAATTTTTATCTGCTAACCCAGCTAAATTCAGTTCATCACAATTCAATTCACAAATCTGTCGGAAGAATCATCTGGCGCATTTGCCAGCAATTATCCGTTCTATAGAAGAACCAATTTCTCTAGGCACAATATTGCCAACGGACATGGTCTGCGAAATGGCCGCCAGGCAGGTGAAAGTTGTTTTAACTGGTGAGGGGGCAGATGAAATTTTTGCCGGTTATCGTAAATTCATGATTGAAGGTGCCGCATCCCGGTTTCCAAGTCTTTCTGAAAAGAAACAAAATGAATTATTGCTTCTTTTTCCGGAATTACAAACATATCTTTTACAAAGAAAAAGTGATCCGGCTGGCAGATATATTCAGAATGAAACATTGTTTGCCCCTGATGAAATATTTAAACTGACCGGTCGTAAACCGCCTTTAAATTTATTTTCTGAAGATGCCATTCCTTTTCTGAAGGGAGTGGAAGATCCGGTTAATTCCGCGTTTGCATTTGAAACACGTTTCAGACTCCCTGATTATGTCGTTTTAAGATTGGATCGGTTGTCCATGCGTCACTCACTGGAAGCCCGGACACCGCTGCTGGATTATCGACTGGCTGAGTTTGCCGCCACATTGCCGGTTAATCTGAAAGTAAACCTTGATTCTGTCAGGGAAAAATTCATCTGCAGTCATTCATATCTGAAATATGGTATATTAGACAGTAATGCGGCGTTTCGCCGGAAACAACCGTTTACTATCCCCTTGGCGGACTGGCTTTCTGCTCCTGATACATTGCCTGATTTTTTGCAGGACATTCTTTTGGGTGATGAAATCCGCCGGCAAGGGATTCTAAATCCAATATATGTTCGGTCTCTTGTAGGGAAAATTACTACTCGTGGTATTGGACCGGAAACGATGGTTTCAGTGGCTGATCAGATGTTTGCGATTATTATATTCACATTATGGTATCAGGCGTTTTTTTCGTGATACATGCAATTTTAGATTGAGTGATAGAAGTGACTGACAAAATCGAAATATTGGTAAACCAATTTACAAAAAAATATATTGATGTTTTATCCGGTCTAAAAAGCCATGGGATACGAAGTTACGGGTTTGAATATGAATTCTTGCCTTTACGTGTTTTGACTATTCAGGATAAACAATCTGTATGCCGATTGCTGCCGGAGATCGGATTTATTTCAGATGGTGATGAATATCAAAGCGCGAATGGGCTTCGTGTGTCATTTGAACCCGGAGGTCAGATTGAATATTGCAGTCCGCCACTGTTAAAGGACGATCACTTAAAGTTCAGTTCATTGCTATCAATGATTCATGCAACAAATACTGAAATTAAAAAGCGACTGAATATTGAATATGTCGGGACTGATTATATCCCGGGTCGTGCAGATGCGCCTCTGTGCCTTACCTCGGACCGTTATATAAAAATGCATAACCGTTTAGGTGAAATTAACACCCGGGGGCTCGAAATGATGAAGGGAACTGCATCTATTCATCTGCATGTGCTTATTTCATGTTTTGATGAGGTTCTTCCATTATTTAATCGGTTGTGCAGTATCTCCAGTTTTGATGAGTTCAAAATGTCAGCTCAAAGAAGAGATATCTGGAATCATACGGATTCAAGCCGTTGCGGTTGCCCCCCTTGCTGTTTTGAGCAACTGGCGTCTTCTTCGGTATTGATTCAAAGACTGATTCGTTTTGCATTGAAAGCGGATGTAATAGGAGAAAATATTACATTTGTCGATTCTGCGGATTTGTCTTTTAATGCTTTTTTATATCACATGACAACATTGTTTACAGATGTCAGGTTTAACCTTAAAGGACCGACGCTTGAGTTAAGAACTATGGATAGTATGCCTTTGGATTCATTCCGGATCCGCTGGAAAAAATTTATTGGCCTGTTTGAAAATATTTAATTTATAAGGAGTTGTTTTAAGGTGAGTATTGATATCTATACATCTCGATCCTGTCCCTATTGTATTCGTGCGAAGTCTCTTTTAAAAAGCAAAGGCGTTAAATTTAATGAGTTGGAAGTCGACGGGAACCCGGAATTAATCGCAGAATCCGTCAAAAGAAGTGATGGCATGCGAACGGTTCCGCAGATTTTTATTGAGAAGTTTCATGTCGGCGGGTATGATAATTTGGTTGATTTAGATAAAGATGGCAAACTGGATCCTTTATTAGAGCTGAATACTTAATTCATTTAAGGCCTTTTTGAACACTTCAATTGAGGAAGAAGATATTATATGCATAATCGAAAAAATACCAGGAGTCAGGTTTGGCCGGATACAAAAGCGACAATCAGGGTCCGGGAAACATTTGGTGCGGATTCAAGAGGACACCTTACGATAACGGGGATCGTGCAGAACCTTGGCTCAAACGGTTTGTTTATTGAAACAGATGAAAATGTTGCTGTTCCTTTAAGGGCGGATATTATAATTGATTTTGATCCGGAATCAAAACTATCTGTATTTAAGATTCAGGCAACGGGTGAAACTGTGCATAAGTCCAAAGAGGGAATAGGCATTCGTTTTATTACCATTGATCTAAACAAGCTTCAAAAATGTATTATTGCAAAAATGAATAAATTGGATGAAGAAGCAAAATATAAATTGACAGGGGATTAGGGCTTATTATTGTTTTTAGCTTTTTCCCCGGTGCCCATACTTTCTATAGTGCAGAAAATGATAAACGGGAATGTAACAATGAATTCAAAGATAAACCCAATGGGAATCGTAATAAATATTAAGGGAAGATTGACGGTATAAAATTTTATTTTTTTGAGGGTCTTTTGACTTGCTGTAAACATTGTGTTTTATTCTTCTATGTTTGTTTTTTATAATATCGTACAGGCGTTATATAGGACTTATGAAAATTGGCAAGGAGAAACTTCCTTGCTGTTTTTTTTACCATGACTTTTTTTATCAAAGATCTTGATATATCCATCTATTTTTTGACTTGATGTGTATTTTTTATGTCTCTTTGCCGACCGGCTTCTGGTTAAAAGCTTTTTCAATGATAATCAGTTGATGTTTCCCTGATATCTCTTTCTGTAATTCGATACTTGGTTTTACAGTATTCGCAAATTACTTCAATATCTTTTTTGTCCGGCGTAAACAGGTCGTCATCACCGGAATTTGCATATTTTTTTACGTTATCAATCATTTGTTTTTTGGAACATCCGCATTTAAATTCAACCGGCTGCCGGGCAAGAAATTTAAATTTTATTTTTTTAAATGCCTTAATGATAGATAATTGATCGGTAATGCCTTTTGACATGATTTCTTTTATTGGGGTAATGTAATTACTAAATGCTTCATTCAGGTCGGAAGGTTCCTCATTTGATGACAATGGCAATTGATGCAGCATAAAGCTTTGATCGCTTTTTTCAGAAACAAATACCCGGCTTTTGACCTGATAGGATTTGCTTAACACTTGGTTTAAAATTTCGTTTATACCAACATCCGTTAGAGAAATCGTGGATTGGTATGGCATTTCTGCATTTGGATGAAACTTCACCAAACGAACTTGGCCTGATATTTTATCCGAAGCCGGGCCTAAGTTGTCTGCGTAAATCATTCCCCGCATGAGCCCCAGAGTATTCATTTCGATTTTAAGTCTGAAATAGGGTGATTCAGAATCAATATAATAGCAAAAATACTCACCATGTTTCAACAGTCCCATTATAAGTTGGATGCTCAAAACCGTTGACCGGAAATAGGCAAAGCTATCCTGTTGTAATCCATGTGTTAAAACCAGATCATGAATCAGTTTCTGACCTTCCAAAAAATATAGAGCAAATTTTTTGCCAGGATCAATAAATGTATATAAGTGACTTTGTTTCAACATCTTATCAAGAAATCCGTATGTACTTTATAAATGATGAATACCGTTTGTACAGATAACAATATTATCGCATTTTTGCCGAATATAAAGAGAATAAACAGGACTATATTATTATTTATGATAAAAAATGCAAAAAAAAACCGTGATCAATACAGATCACGGTTTTTATATATGGTGCCGAAGGCCGGATTTGAACCGGCACGGGCGTAACCCACTACCCCCTCAAGATAGCGTGTCTA
>JAQIBZ010000435.1 GCA_027858815.1 Desulfobacteraceae bacterium | reverse complement strand
AATTTTTGGAAAAACTTCTGATCGCTATTGCATGTTTCAATTGAATGCTGGGTTTTGAAGATGAGCATTGTTGTCTGCTGTTGATTTTTAATTCACAATTCAAGACCCGGTACCGATTGTTTACTTAAGAAATACAATAGCGAAGAGTGTCTTTTTCTTTCTTGGGATGCAGCATCTTGGCATGCATCAAAAGCACTTTATGAAAAAGTTGCAACGGTTAACAGTCTTGAACATAGGAATAAATTCAATAACCCTATTGTAAAATTAGCACCTCTGCCTTCCTGTGCTCAATTTCTTAACGTAATCGAATCAGTATTTAGTGGTATGGCAAGAGCAATCATACATAATAGCAATTATTCGTCGGTCGATGATTGCAAAATAGCAATTGATTGCTATTTCAAAGAACGAATGTAAACAGGGATTTAAAAACCAGCCAAAAGCATCGTTAAAAAGTCAGCCACTGTGGTGTATGAACGCACCTCTGCGTCATCGGTGTGAAACCAAAGTCAAAGCTGTCCTTTTGGTGGCTTAAAGAAAAGAAGCCGCCTGTAATTTTTAGTTCATTTTCTTAAGATCTCTTTCGATAGCTTTTTCCTTCCATGATAAGAATCTCAGAGTTGTATACGAGGCGGTCGGCAATCGCTGTGGCAACAGTGGTTCCGTCAAAGATGTCTCCCCATTTGGCAAACGGCAGATTCGTCGTAATAATAGTAGACTTTTTTTCATGGCGGTTGCTAATGACCTGGAAGAAAAGGTTTGAGCCCTGCTTGCCCAACGGAAGGTAACCGATTTCGTCACATACCAGGAGATCCTGTGATTGATAGTACTTTAATTTTTTCAATAAGGTGTGATCAGCTTCTGCGGCCACAAGGTGATTGATCATATCCATGGCTGAGGTGAAAAGCGTTTTAATTCCGGCTTGAGTAGCGGCATAGGCGATGCATCTGGATAAGAACGTTTTTCCCGTGCCAGGATTGCCGATCAGGATAATATCTTTTGGGTCCCGGAGAAATTCCAGATTCAGTAAATTTAATATCCTGGTTTTTTCTTTTTTCCGGGATTCATGATGAGAAAAGTTAAATTCATCAATGGTTGTTTTTTTACCCAGCTGAGACTGTTTAAATCTTAGATCAATCCTGGTTTTTTCCCGGCAGCCAAGTTCCATTTCAAGCAGCCGATCGATGGTTTGAAGAACAGACAGATTCTTACTTGCACTTTGATCTAAAATGTCAGGCAGATTGAAAGCGCAATTTTTTAATCGAAGTGCTTTGAATTTCTCAATGACATTATTCATTTTTAGTTCTCCGTTGAAGGGCAATGGCATCATATTCCGCCAGGTTGGGCCGGGCTAATCTGATTTCATTAAGATCCTTGTTCTTGAGGTTCACCGGCGGATGATGCGTTGCCGGGGTCATCTCCTGGTAAAGAATGTTTTGCACATAAGCAAATCCGTATAATTTATGACTCATGGCCTTTTTCAGGGCATATATTAAAGAGGAGGTACCATATTCATCATTAAGACCTAAAAGCCGAGCCACGGTTTTTTTTAATGGTTGCGCGGCATCCGCAAGCTTTTCCAGGTAATCCACCGCTTCCTGGCCCAGGGACATGAAAATCATGATCTGTTTGTCCATGAGCACTTTTTTTTTAAGTTTTTTGACCTGTTCACTGTGAGACGGCAGCTCCAGTCTCTGTTTTTTTTGCCAGCTTCGTACATGGGTTGCCACCTGTTTTTCTTTGTAATAGACAGACAGCGTACGACTGTCTGCTTTTAGAGTGACGGTTTTGCCGACCAGCCGGGGCGGTACCGTGTATATGTTGGTATCAAAACGAATACCAAAATCCTTATAGACCTTAAGTGTTTGTGTCTCCCGGAAGTCGGACAAAGGGTCAGTCAGGGGAGTTAAGGCTTCTTTGACAAGTCGCTGGACCGGTTTTTCACCGGTGGTCTGGTGCAGCCTTTGATTGGCCGTCGTGTTAAGCCAGGCCAGGACCTGATGGTTAATATCTTCAAGATCGGTAAACGACCTGAGCGGCCAGAAGTTGTGCCGCAGATATTTGATGCTGTTTTCGACTTTGCCCTTTTCATGTGGAGCCCGGATATTACAGGCCACAGGGGTAATCCCAAAAGGCCTTAAAAAATCCAGAAAAGCCTCGTTAAAGCGGATTATGCTACCGGCACGTTCCGTTACTGCTGTTAACATATTATCCACCACAATTTCTTTGGGCATGCCGGAAAAATACCTGAAGGCTTCTATCAGACACCGATGAAGTGTGGCCTGGTTCTGGCTATGGGTAAAAACCACATACAGCATCCTGCTGTGAGATTCTATGACAGCCAGGGCATACAACTTCCGGGAGCTGTCAGCATATGTCAAGCTGCCAAAATGTCCCCAATCAATCTGCATTTGCTGCCCCGGCCCGGACTCAAATCGAATAAATGCTTGTTTCGGTAAAGCGTCATGCCGAAGCTCTCTCAGATAGCCACGGACAATGGTTATTTCTCCGCCAAACCCTTTTTCCGCTATCTTTCTTAAAACCACAGGCGCTTTGACTTTTGGGTATTGCTCGACCATCTCTTTGATAAGTTCCCGAAAGGGATCAAGCTTTGAAGAGCGGCCTGGTCTGGAGTTCCCGCCGGCATCGGGGTGTTTGATATATTTTGCCACAGACCCTCTGTCCAGATTTAAGGTTTTCGCGATCTGGCGAATGGAGAATCCCATATTCTTTAACCGGTGAATTTCAAAAACAGTTCGTTTATTGATCATTTGTACCACCTCCTATGATTGATACGCACTTGACGGGAGTGAAAGGATCTGAAAAAAAGTGCCGTCATGCAAAATAAGATCTTTATGGATCAGGCTGCTTCTGGCAAACGTATACTCGTTGCCCTTAAGACCCAAAATTGACTGAATCGTCTTATCACCATAAAAGGAAATCCCGTTTTTATCGGAAGCCAGGACCAGAAATAGATAAAGCGCCAATTCATGCCGGCTCAATGATTGTAAAAAACCATCGGTCAAAAAACGGTGGGGAATAAAGGCAAAACCATTGCCTGGCTGGCGGATTCGGTCAGGTGCCAGTACTTTTTTTCTAATCATGATGTCCTCCTTAATATTTTAAGGGTTTTCCTCCGGTGTAACACGATCATCATGTCCATGTCCCCGAGTCCTTCTTTGCAATCATTGCTAACTACCCGGTATTGAAGTGATAAAAATTTCTATCGCGTCCATCTTTGCAATCATCGGAACCAGCCAATATTGTCCGGAGATTCTGTTTTTATTGGCTTTTCTCGCGTCCATCTTTGCAATACCGATGGTTTTACATGGCTGTGAATCAGCCTGATTCTTTTTTCTCTTGTTACGTATTTTCTGAAGCGAACGATTTCTTGTGGTTTTTTCCTGATTCTTGCGGCGATAATTTTTCCAGTAATCCGAGTTGTTTTGAAGCCATTTCTTTTGCGCTAACCGCTTTTCTTCCCGGTACTCCGGATCTGTTGCAAGTTTCTTTTTCTGCCACAGATTTTTCCTGACAAGTTGGCAATTAGGATTTGAACAGAAGTCCTGAAGTTTGTTTCTCGGAGTAAAAAATGTGCTGCAGGCCAAACAAGGCACCGGTTCCATATATCCCTCCTAAAAATAACTCAAATCTGAATTAAATAGAGGGAATTATATGATATTTTATTTTTTTTAAGGGAATTAGATGGGAATTAGATAACTGGCTGGCTCTTTGCCCTGAAATTGGCTGGGAAAAAATCCATCAAAATGGCGGGGAATTAAATCCCTGTTTACACTCTAATGCGGGGAAACCGTGAAAAATAATTATGCGCTGTGAATTTTGATTATAATGAGCCATTTTTATGAATTCCATTTTTGTTTGTCGGAATTATAATGGCATGAAAAACGACTATTGTCTATGAATTTCAATTATAATATTACGATTTTGTGAAAAATAGTTTAATTGAGTGCTATTAGAAAAAAAGAGGAGTAGGGTGTCATCAACTTGCCGCTGTAGCTTTTGCTGTGCTTCGTCCGTCTCAACACCCCAAATAACCGGCTCGCTCGGTTCATTTGGAATGTTAGAATTTTGAAATATTAAAAATCAAGGTATGATTAAAATTCCCTTAGAAGGCTCATTTTCGTATTAAAATGTGGCCGCTAAGAATTGCTTTTGAGAGTTTTTAAAGAAATTTTCTTTTATTAACAGCTGATTATGAAGTTTCGTTTGGTCCGACCCCATTTTACCCAACGTCAGCGCTACCATGATCATAAACCAGTAAATGGGTATGTTATGTTGAGCTCAACATAAGACATGATTTGAGGTTACCATATAATTAAGGATGACAAGATGATGCTTTTTTCTGGCTTCATACAGCCACTGCATCCATCGAAGACGATCTTTTGCAAATTTAAATAAAAATTCTCTTTTATGGCAGCGTTGCGTTAAATGCCAGACGTGTCCGGGAATATAATGTCTGTTTGCTCTTGCCATTTTTTTTCTTCGTCTCTTTCTATAATGCTCTTTTGGGGCCTAAAAAGTTAAATATTGCCAGGTTTTAAGCCTTAAATCAAAGCGTATAATTAATAATATTTATTACTTAGTGTGGTCCGACCCCGATCGCATCAATACAATTCACAATTCAAGATGTGACACCGGTTACACCTACTTCTTCTTTGATTCTTTCAGCGATCCAAACTTTAATGATTGATTGTCTTGTAACACCAATCCTGGTTGCCTCACGATCCAGTGATTCAATGATCCAATCAGGAAAATCAACATTTACTCTTCTTTGCTTTAATCCAGGTCTTCTTTTGGTGGAAAGATCCAAATAAGACGTAATATCTTCACCACTGTCAAATCTTTTATCTAATTCTTTAGCTTTCATAATAAAGCTCCTTTTCATCTTTTCTTGATCGGCGCACAGAGATTATCCTGACGCGATTTTCCCTGATAGTGTAAAACGCTGTCCACAATTTTTTGTATAGTTCCGAGATCAAAGCGAATCTTGGCTCATCATCGCTTTTCGCTTGGATTTCGAGTCTATACGCGTCAAGCCACAAAGCTTGAGCCTCCTCAAAATCAATTCCATGTTTTTGCCTATTTGATTCACTTTTATTTGGATCATACTCGAATTCCATAATTCTCCAATTTAAGTATAATAATTATACCTTTATTCTAACCATTGAAGTTTGATTATGCAAGAAAAGATTTTTATTTTTTGCCAGTTAACGTGCCGGTCACCGGCGGTGGCTTTTTGCCGTCCGGTGGACTGGCTGGTTATACAATTTTATTTCTTTTTCGGTGGGTTAACTGCAGACTGAAATGGCCAGAGCATAATAACGAAGGTTAAAATGGCATATTTCACAACCTGCTTTTTCATTCTTAATCTCCCAGGAACCGGTGAAGCGACCAGGGTTGGGCCACACTAAGTATCACATATTATTGATTATAAGCGTTATCTTAAGCCAAAAAACATGGCAATATCTCACTTTTCAGGCCTCAAAAGAGCCATATAGAGAAACCGGGGAAGATGAAATGGATTGATGAAGGTTGAATAAAAAGAAATACAAAGGGGTTACCCATTATGCCTGCCCCGGCATAAACTTGACGGCTTCGTAAAAAGCTCCAAATTTTTTGTTGCGCTTCATCTCTCGTCATTCAACGTAAGAATAACTACGCCTCATTCCTCGAGAGTCGCGCGTTTCAAATTTGGAGCTTTTTTCTTTGCCGTCTAAAATCGACTTTTTATGGTTTTATTAAAATTGTCCCTTTCATAAAGGAGAACCGGGCGCTGCCCGGCTCTCCTTTTTCATTTTCGCTTTGCTGCCAGGGAAAAGTTTGTGATCAGGGCGTCATGGAAACTTTCGTAATCCGGCTCCCGTCTCCAGCGGCCAGCGTTTCCGTGCCGTATACGGCATCCGGTATCACATGATTTTCAAAACCGCCGAGGGACGGATCCGCACCCAAAAATGTCAGCAGGGCCATCCATTCTTTTACTTCCTGAATACCAGCGCTTGACAAATCACTGTCCAGACGTGACGCCAGCATATTTGACATGGTTACCGGTTCTCCGGTGATATCCAGGGGGGTGATGGGAAGCTCCAGCGCCGTCAGAAGCATTTGCAGATCCGTACTCTTAACAATCATAAACATATAAATGTCAAACACGCAGGGATAAAGGTTTTCATCAACAATTTCCGTTGCCGGGAACTGGCAGGTGAAATCCAGCCCGTTATAAATTTTCACTGAATCCGGCACCACTGTATATCCGCCGGCCGCATCCAGATAGGAATACTGAATGCCGGAAAGATTGAGATAGTAGTCTGTCTGGAGGTTGCTCAGAGCGGAAGCCAGCCCCATAAGGGCCGGATCGCCGGAGCCGGCAAGCCCTGCCATAAAAGCGCTGTCCTGGGACGCGGTAATATAAGCATTGAGCTGACACATATTTTTCAGATGCTCGCCGGAGAGCATCACCTGCATCAGGGGATAACCCGGAATGTCCCTTTGAGCCGGATCAATTGTCATGCCCAGAGGAAGGACACTGTACATATCGGCAAACGTCACCTGCTGGCCGATTTCAAACCCGTTCCGTACGACACCGTTGGCCACAATGCCGACAGCGCCATTGGTGCCTTGCAGAAGATATCGCAGGGAGTCGGCCACCAGATTTCCCATGCCGGTTTCCTGCGCACCTGAGGGCTTGCTCAGATTATCCGTGCCCACCCCGGCGATAACGGTATCTATATTAAGACCCGTTACCGGTTCGATAGATGCATTGATGCCGGCATCGATACTGTCCATCACCACGTTCATCGCCGGATCACCGGTCGTGCTGTCGTCAATGGGATGATTAACCAATACTGCATCCGTTATACCGGTGCCGATTTCCACCGTCACATCAAGCTGTGCCAGATTCTTTCCATAATTGCCGGCGCAGATAATCCGGGTGCCATTTTCCAGAACCACATCCTGTGTCATCTGATGTTCATGGCCTGAGGCGATAATGTCGATACCGTTGACATTTTGCGCAAGATCGACATCATCCCCGGAAGGAGTACCGTTGGGGTCGATAACGCCGGAATGGGACAAGGCCACCACGATATGGGCGCCAAGATCGTTTCTCAGGTAATCCACCTGCTGCTGGATAAAGTCATAATCATGATTAAACGTCAGTGGCGGAGTGAGAGGAGCATAGCCATCCGCCACCGGCCCGAGCAATCCGATAATGCCGATTTTGAGACCATTGTCCAGGGTTTTGACCATTGTATTCTGAATCGTACCGCTGGCGACAAGGGCTTCGATTCCATCGTCATCCGTACCTGTTGCTCCGTCGGTTTCCATGTTGGTGGCGATCAGGGGAACGGTAAACCCGGTTCCGTCATCTCCCAATGCATTATCAATAATCATTGCCAGCCCCGCGGGGCCATAGTCGAATTCATGATTACCAATGGTTGCAGCGTCGTAATTCATATACTCCAAAAAATAGAATCCCGCCGGCGTATCCCCCATGGTCAGGTCATACACGGTACCCATGAGAAAATCACCGGAATCCAACAGAAGGGTCGGTATGTCCCGGTCTTCGGCTGCCTGCCGGAGGTCGTTGATTTTAGTTGTTAAACGGGCATATCCGCCCTCGGTCTGGTCGCTGCCGCCGGATCCGGAACTATCAACCCCGTCTGCGGGGCTGTATGTCAGAAACGCGCCTGTACCGCTGGCCCGGTGGTGGACATCCGTTGTTTGAAGCAAAGAAAAAGAAACGATATCCCCATCTTGAAGTGTGGGATCTTTTTTTGAGCTGCTGTTGGAATCATTGCAGCCGGGAACATAAAAAACCACCAGAACACAGGCGATCAGAAGACAAATTTTTTTCATAATACCTCCGGGATATGATGTGATTTAGGGACAGGGAATGAATCGGTCAATCATGCTGGATCAGGTTCTTTTTGAAAAAATTTTTTTAACCTCCCTTTTTTCATTTGGACGGTTAAGGTTTCAGAATACTTTAAAAATGACGGGATACCGGCTTTTTGTCAATAAAAGAAAAGAAATTCAGATTGATAAAAAATGCCCCACAGCGTATAGCGTATATAATTTGTGGAGTGGGCGACCCCCTGGTGCGCTCTGGCGTCGATGAGCATAAATTCCGCTTTTTCGTCGCCCAGCTTACAATTGGGGTCTTGTATTAGCGGCGTTCATGAATTTTTCACACCCTGCTGATGGGGTTTTGAAATCAGCTTTTAATAACAGACCCTGTCTTTTCCATTTTTCTTTGCCTGATACATCAATTGATCCACCCGATGCACAAAGATTTTCAATTCTTCTTCGGGTATATACTGGCTGACCCCGATACTTAATGTCATATGAATCTCTTTTCCCGGAACCGGCGAGAAGTTTTCTTTTTTAAATTCTGTTCGGATCCTTTCTGCTATGGTGACACCGTCTTCTTTTTTTGTCGCCGGCAAAAGGTGTCAAATCTTGAATTGTGAATTAATTCAACCATCGCCTTGCGCCTTAATTCACAATTCAAGACCTGACACCGCTTCCCTTTTCCACTGTATGGAAAACGGGGGAGAATACGTCTGCGAATCCCCTTGCCAATCACTGGCCATTTTCCCGGATCATCGGATAGGTCAAGAACAGCAATTTCGATGGTTGAGATGAAATCGGTTCC
>JAQIBZ010000411.1 GCA_027858815.1 Desulfobacteraceae bacterium | reverse complement strand
CAGCTGCGATGGATTAACGGGCTCTATCCGGAAGATTTTGCTGCTGCCTGCAGAATGAAAATTGGTAATCAAATGAATGAAAAACAATAATTTGAACACCTGCATAATTTTTTTTCCTGTTTCTCGCATCCGGTTCACTTCATCCGGATTTCTATAATAAAACCGGTGATGTTTTAGTTACTGATCATCCCCTGGACTGTTTCTCATACCCCGCGGTTGCCTGATTTAAAAACTTCAACGTGTAATTTGAATAAACCTGGTGATATCTATTCATGGTTTACAAATTTGTAGCATATGGTTACATTTTTGTATGTAGATGTGGATAACTATAACTTTGTGTGTATTGTTTAAGTGATAGTAAATACATTAAAAACTTTTTTTTATGAACTGGCATGGGTGTTGCATTATAATATCGCAGAGGAAAACTATGACCATAATAAAACAAAAAACAGAATCATGCTCATCAACATTCTCGGAAATTTTGTCTGATTATCGCGCATCATTATTCAGGACTTCACTGTCTTCGGAAGAGACTCTGGATGTACTCAAAGAACATGCGGTGAATATTGATAACTATTTTCAGAGTTGTTTTGAATCCAGCAGTATCGGCCCAAAAATGGATTTTATAAAAAATCCATATGCTATTATTGCGCTTGGCGGGTATGGGCGGTCGGAACAATGCGTTTATTCTGATGTGGACCTGCTTTTTCTTTTTCAAAAACATGTACCTCCGGCTACTGATCAATTAATCCGTGAAATTATTTATCCGCTCTGGGATCTCAAGATAGAGGTTGGGTATGCCACCCGCTCACTGGATGAGTGCATTTTTATGGCCAAAAGCGACTATGAAATTTTAACCTCCTTAAGGGATGCGCGGTTTATTTGCGGGATTTCTTCCGTGTTTACTAAATTAAGAGATTTGGTCCATCGCAAAATTGTCAAACGCAATGCCAAAAAAATTATGAATTGGCTGCTTGAAAGAAATATCGAGCGGCATAAGGATTTTGGTGACTCGACGTTTTTGCTTCAGCCCAATTTAAAAGAAGGCAAAGGCGGGCTAAGAGATTACCATACCCTTCGGTGGATTGCCGGAATAAAATACGACCTGCAGCAGACACGGGATCTCGAATTTCAGGGCGTGATGTCTCATCTGGAATACAATGAATTGATGGCTGCGCTTTCATTTATCTGGAACGTCAGAAATAAGCTGCATCTGCATACAAACCGAAAATGTGATCAGCTTTATTTCGAATACCAGCGGCCGGTAGCTGAGTCCATGGGCTTTACTGATGAAAACGGGCAGTCAGCAGTTGAAAAATTTCTTGGTGAACTGCATGCCCATATGGCTTTTATTAAAAATCAACTCCAGTTGTTTTTGTATGAATTCGGTTATGGGAAAAAAGGGAAATGGCGTCAGAGTATGAAAAAAATCAGCGAGACGCCGGGGATTCATCTGGTGAAAGAACGGCTTAATTTTGACTCACCGGAAACCATTCTCCATAATCCGGAAATGCTGGTCAAAATTTTTGAAGTCAGTGCAAGACAGAAAATGCCTTTGAGTCGTGAAGCAGAGAGATTGGTACGGGAATTTAACTACCTGGTGGATGCGTCGTTCAGGTCGTCATTGTTGGTAAGGAATCTGTTTGAGCAGGTGCTGCTTTTGCCTGCGCCAATGTTTAATGTTCTGGAACAAATGCTAAATACCGGTTTTTTGAGCAGCCTGATTCCTGAATTCAAATATATTGTTAACCGGATTCAGTATGATGCCTATCACTTATACCCGGTTGACCGTCATTCGCTGCGGACCGTTTATACGTTGAAAATGCTTGGTGAATCGGATGACCTGGAATCAGACGAACTGTGTGCCAGATTATACAAGGGTTTAAAACGGAAAAAGATTCTGCTGCTGGCTGCATTGCTTCACGATATTGGTAAAGGCCAGGATGGCGGGCATTCGCATGCAGGTGCGGAGATTTCATCGGCTGTGTTAAAGCGGATGGGATATAGTTTGCGAGAGATCGATCTGGTGGCATTTCTGATTGAACATCATCTGCTCCTGATCCAGACAGCCACGCGTCGGGATATTAATGATGAAGAGACGGCAATTGCATGTGCGCGCAAAATACGTGATGGAAGGCGACTGAGAATGCTTTATCTGCTGACGGTGGCGGATTCCATCGCCACCGGTCCAAAAGCCTGGAACAGCTGGACCGCATCGCTTCTCAGGGACTTTTTTCTTAAAGTTCTCGGGATTCTTGAAAAAGGGGAACTGGCCACTACGAGTGTCGTTAATCGTATTGAAAAGAAAAGAAAGGCTGTGATTAATGCCGGGCTTGGTGAGGGAGAAGATGGGCACCTTTTTGATAAAATGTCTCCGCGTTATGTTCTCTATACCGAAGTGAGAGATATATTAACCCATATTGGTTTTTATAAACGTCTTTCCAGCAACCCTTTTGTTCTGAATGTTGCCCATGATTCTACTTTAAATAGCCGAACAGTGACTATTTGTTCAAAAGATCATCCGGGCCTGGTTTCAGAAATTGCCGGTGTGTTTACATTGAACAATATCAATATCCTCGATGTAAAAGTCAACACCTGGAAAAACGGCATTGCCTTAGATATTTTTACAGTTGAACCACCGCCTGAACAGTTGTTTGAAGATGAAAGATGGCAGCGAGTGGAAAAAAATATTGCAGCGGTTCTTGCAGGAGAGCTGGACCTTCAATCAGAAATGCTGAATACGCCGGTCATAGGGAAACGGGATGAATCACATATATCGAGGCGTCCGAACCGGGTGGTTATAGATAATGACGGCTCCAGTTTTTTTACCATAATTGAAGTCTTCTCGCATGATTTTAAGGGATTGCTTTATAAGGTGGCAGACGCCATCAGTCGTCTGGGATTGAATATCACTGTTGCAAAGATCGCTACAGAAATAGACCAGGTGGTGGATGTTTTTTATGTCCGGGATGAAAATGAGGCTAAAATAGATGACCCGGGGGCTGTGGAACAAATCAAAAAAGAAATTCTGGCGGTGTTACCGGCCAGAATGAACAGGTAAATTTATGCGCATAGATAATTGAGGCTCTCGTAAAAAGTATCCAGATGGCTAAGGTAAAAGTTTCATATACAAGGCGTAGTGATTTTCCTGACAAGAAATCATACATGTAGTATCTTGAGTGGCTGAAAAATTGCTACAACGCAGTAGATGGGACTTTTTACGACGCCATCATAATTAAAATTTTCAAAGGAGAAGGGAAATGTTCAAAAAAAGTATGTTGCTGGCATCGGTTCTGTCATTATTACCAATTTCATCTGCTTTTGCCGCAGATGTCATTGATTCGGGTGATACCGCCTGGATGATTGTCGCCACCGCACTTGTCATGATGATGACACCGGCAGGTCTTGCGTTGTTTTATTCCGGCATGTCCCGATATAAGAACTTGTTAAATACATTTGCCATGACATTTGTGTCCTATTGCCTGGGCAGTGTTATCTGGGTGATTTGGGGATATTCCCTTGCATTTGGTCCGGATCATGGCGGGATGATCGGCGGTCTGGATCATTTGTTTTTAAACGGGATCAATGTCAATAGTGTGTCCGGCTCCATACCCACCTTTGTGTTTGTTTTGTTTCAGTTAACGTTTGCAGGGATCACCGTCGCGCTGGTTCTCGGGTCCGTCGTTGACCGGATGAAGTTTTCAGCGTGGGTTGTTTTTGCAACTCTTTGGATAACATTTATTTATTGTCCTGTTGCCCATTGGGTCTGGGGCGGTGGATGGATGGGTGAAATGGGAGCACTGGATTTTGCGGGAGGCAATGTTGTGCATATTAACGCCGGTGTTGCCGGTCTGGTTCTTGCTATGGTGCTGGGTAAAAGAAAAGGATATGGCCGGGATGCAATGTTTCCGTCGAGTGTGACATTAACTGCCTTAGGCGCAGCCTTGTTGTGGTTCGGATGGTTCGGGTTTAACGCAGGCAGCCAGCTGGCAGCAGACGGCGTGGCCGGTTCCGCATTTCTGGTAACCAATACCTCTGCCGCCATGGGCGCTCTGGCATGGATGTCTGCGGAATGGTTTTTCTCCAAACGACCCACCGTGCTTGGCATTGCATCGGGTGTTGTTGCCGGTCTGGTGGCCATTACACCGGCGGCCGGGTTTGTAAACCTGCAGGCATCCTTGATCATCGGTCTGGTTGCCGGGGTTTTTGGATATTTCAGTGTCTCTACTTTGAAACTGAAATTGGGATATGATGATTCCTTAGATGCCTTTGGCGTGCATGGCCTTTGCGGAATTTGGGGGGCTATCGCTACCGGTTTGTTTGCCTGTCCGGCAGTCTCAGGTGCCTCCGGGCTTTTTTACGGCAACCCCAAGCAATTATTGATTCAGCTTGTGTCAATTGTTGCCACCATAGCTTTTTCAGCTGTGGGAACACTGATAGTTGTTTATATAACCAAACTTGTTACAGGCGGTCTGAGAGTAGAACTTGAACAGGAAATCGAAGGGCTTGACAGTGCGCTGCACGGTGAAAGAGCATTTGAAATCGGGTAGTCTTGTGTTAATTTAGCTTAGTTAATTTAAAATCTTTATAAGGGAGGATGTATCATGAAGAAAATAGAAGCCATTATTAAACCGTTTAAATTAGATGATGTAAAGCAGGCATTAAGCGATATCGGGCTGCAGGGAATGACGATCACGGAAGTCAAAGGATATGGCCGTCAGAAAGGTCATAAAGAAATTTATCGGGGTGCGGAATACCTTGTTGATTTTATCCCTAAAATTAAGATTGAAATAGTCGTTGCCGCTGACCGCCTGAATGAAGTGGTGGAAACGATACAGAAGTCCGCAAATACAGGGAAAATAGGCGATGGTAAGATTTTTGTCATGTCTTTAGAAGAAGTCATCCGGGTTCGTACCGGTGAAACAGGTGTGGAAGCAATCTGATAAAATCTTATGTCTATTGGATGAAAATCGATGAGAACTATTTTTTTTTGTTGTATGCAGAGATATGATATTTAGCGACAATTGTTAAGAAGACAGTCGTTATTATCATCACAGCCCTGGGAATTCGTTCTCAGGGCTTTTTTTTCGAAGGCGGTATCGGTGAGTGAGCAAAAAGAAAACACCTTTTTTAAAAATTAATCTTGCAATTCGGTTGTATTAAATGTTTAAATAGTAGTAATTAAAGAACTATTAGTTAATGTTTGAAACAGATGGTGACCACTTTTAGATTTCTTTTTTTTAAATTGATACCTATCATAGGGAATTAATCTGTTATGCTACCCGATGAGAAAGTAAAAATATTAATCGCTGTAAGTCATCGGTTATTTCAGGAAGGTCTTCGGCTAATCCTGAATTCTGAGGAGACGTTTGAGGTTGTCGGGGTAGTGAACAACGGACTTCAGACGATTGATGTAATTACCGAGCTACAGCCTGATATTCTACTTCTTGATATATCCCTTCCGCAAATTAGCGGCATTGAAGTTATCTCCATTCTCAAACAAAAATATCCGGACACAAAGGCTTTGGTCATCACTCACGACAGGGATGAGCAGGGCATAATAAAAGCTATCCGTGCCGGAGCCAAGGGATATCTGTCAAAAAATACGAGTGTTGCAGAACTTATCAAGGCCATTCAGGTTGTCTATAAGGATGAATTCTGGGTACAGCGAAAACTGGTTACCCGGTTTATTAACGGTGAGTTTACTGCAGATGTCGGTACTGAAGATCATCCGCAGAATAAACTGGCAGCGTTGACCCCAAGGGAACAGGATGTACTTCGTTCTCTTGTCAAGGGATCTACTAATAAAGAGATTGCCAGAGAACTGTTTATCAGTGAAAAAACAGTAAAAAGTCATTTAAACCAGGTTTTCAAGAAAATGAATGTCAGTCGCCGCCTGGAAGCTATCCTATCTGCAATTAAAGCCGGTCTTACATAGAACCAATTTCCTGTATAATTCATACCATAGTCCAATTGACATTTTCCCTGTGTTACAATATTGATTAAGAAGGTTTCGTACGTTAAAACAGGAGACTATCAATGCCAGAGCGTGGTTCTTTTTTATTACGGATTCAAAAAAACAGGATGTCAGTGCATGAATCTTCAGGCGTGATGAATATACTTGTCCGGCGGCCGCATTCATACATGGTGGATGAACTTCGTAAGCTTTATGAAGATCAGGATCAGGTCAATATCATCGTTGATCGCAGGTACGGGATTCGCCGGCAGAAATTTAAATCGGTTAATAATGATTGCCGGAGCATTGAAAGGAGAAGCTCGGTTGAAAGGAACACGAAAATGAACTTAATTGTCAAAAGGCCTTATTCTTATCTGACAGAAGATCTACAAAGAGTTTTTGAAGGGCAGGAAGATGTTAATATCGTTGTTGACAGCCGGCATGAAGGCAACGATCAGCGAAAAGAAGATCAATCAATTCCGGATTGCCAGCGTATTTGTGACAGAAGAAAAACCAATGAAACAGTGTTGGATGTCATCATCTCATATTAAGTCATCAGTGCCATTTAATTCTTGCGAGACACTAAGGGGAAAAATATGACCGGGGGGAGTTAAATTTAAGCCAATGGTTTGAGACCCTCTTCCAAACAGCCTGTTCAGGCCATTAAAAGTTCCGTCAATTGCTGATCCACCCAGCTGCTTAGACGAAAATTTTTAAGATAACCGCAATGCCCTCCATATTTTGTCGTTACAATATTCAGGCAATCAGGCGTTGCCAGATTTTGCAGATCTTTAGCCGGAATAATCGGATCATCATTGCTTGCAATAATTGTTGACGGTACTTTAAGGTTCGACAGGGCCTGTCCGGTAATGGCATAACCTTTTAAATACGTCATTAGATCCGTATAGTCCGTAAAATTTTTTACAAAATAATCGGTCATATCACCGATGGATTTATAGCCGGATATGCGTTCAAGTCCTTTTAAATGGGGGAAGTGTTTTCGTTTAATGTGCAGGGAATCCCGCCATTTTTTCATGAAATACAGGTGATAGATCTGAAGCCCGTTTTCCATGGCATGCATTGTATTCGGCGGATAAAGGACCGGGCAGATGGCGATCACCTTATTTAACGAAATGCCGGCTGCCGGCGCCCTGGCTGCGACCCGTAATGCAAAGTTGCCCCCCAAAGAGAATCCGGCCAGAAACAGTCGTTTATGGGGAAACATTTCCTGAATGCGCCTGATCGCATCGACCACTTCTGCAATTCTGCAGGAATGAAATAATCCTTCGTTCAGATGATGGGTCGGCCCGTGGTCGCGCATGTTTAGTCTGAAAATATCAAAGCCTTTGTCCCAGAGGGTTCCGGCAGCTGATAAAAGATAAGAGGATTCGGAACTTCCCATCCATCCGTGAATTAATATACACAGGTCTTTTTGGTCCGGGTTGTGCCCTGAAAAATATCCCTGGAGCCGGATGCCGTCGCCACAGTCAAGAATATGAGATGCGGCAGCATTGAGCATACCCTTTGAGCGCCTTATAACAAAGGGCCGTCGCAGTTTGATACTGTTGAGAATGGATTGAATGTGCTGATTTTGAAGTAGATAGGGCGGATTAAAGTCATTCATTGTAAGTTTTGTTGAATTTTATGGGCCGTGGAAATAAATAATTATCCCAGATGGCGAAGAATTTTGGTTTGTATTCCAGGCGCGATGAAGCGAGCATATCGAGATATGTGAGCTTCATCGCAACAAAGAATACGGGCCAAAAGACAAGTCCGATGGGATAATTATTTCTTTCCACTGCCCTAAGCAGACGTCTCTTGTGGATAAACAATTTTACCGCTGGAGGAAATATCATATCCTTGAATGGATTGTCCTGTCTCTTTAAACTCATTTTCCTGTAGTAAACCGATAAAATTTTGAATGCCTTTGTCAAAAAAACGATCTTTGGTAATCAGCAGATCATAGCGTTCCCAGCGTAAGGGGATAAAATCCAGTTCAAGCAGTGTTGCCACCGGTCGAATACCCGGACCAAACTGGGCACGGCCTGCAAGAACTTCAAGACCCACTTCCATGTGACTGTTCACTTCATGGTCATACCCTTTGATTGTTTTTGTTTCAATCCCTGCTTTGTCAAGTTCTCGGTCAAACAGCAGGCGCGTGCCTGTTCGAAGAGACCGGTTGACCACCCGAATGCCTTTTTGGCCGATATCATCAAGCCTTTTAATTTTATCGGGGTTACCTTTTGGAATCAAAAATCCCTGTTCCCGACGGCAGAAGTTAACAATTACCGGCATATTATTGAATTCTTTGCCGGCAAAGTCGAAGTTATACTCATCACCGTTATCCTGGAGTAAATGGGATGTGGCAATATGGCATACATTGCGTCGCAGGGCCTGTAAACCGCCCATACTCCCCAAATTGGCAAACACAGCGATATCCCTGGATGAATTTCGGTTAAATATGGCAATGGTTTTTTCCAGCAGCAGGTCATTGCTACCGGTAATGATCAGCAACCCGTCATAAGGGGGAAGCTGCTGGCGCGTTTCCGGGTAGTTTAAGGTATGGGCTTCAACCCATTGTTCGACCAGATGCAGCGGAAATATCCATTTGCCGGTTACTTTTGATGCGGGAAGGCCTTTTTCGGAAACCAGGGAATAAACCATTTTTTCGTTGACGCCCAGAAATTCAGCCACTTCTTTGGTGGTCAGCAGTTTTTTCATGATACCTGAATTTTGAATTTTAAAGGTGAATTTTGATGCTCTCGTAAAAAGTATCCAGATGGCTAAGATAAAAGTTCTACCAATACCATAAAATATGGCAAGGCGTAGTGATTTTTCAGACAAGAAATCATACATGTAGTATCTTGAGTGGCTGAAAAATTGTTACAACGCAGTAGATGGGACTTTTTACGACGCCATCAAAATTCGACGTTGGGTGTTCGATGTTTATAGCCTTCCATTTTTCACTCCCGAACCGCGTGGCTCTGATTATCCTCTCCATTCCGTATCATCCACTGTGGTTTTAAAATCCGGCGCAACCACTTCTCCGGAGAATTCGGCAGACTCATCCGCATCTTTTTTCCCAACAAAAACAATCCGTTTTCGCGGACACTTTTCACATGCTTTCATGACATCAATACCGCAAACCGG
>JAQIBZ010000301.1 GCA_027858815.1 Desulfobacteraceae bacterium | reverse complement strand
AGAGACACGAAATTAATCCTTCATGGAACTATACCCTGCGTCCAAATTAACAAAAAAATAAATACAATTTATTTTTTGCCAGACCCTAAGCATACCGATTGTCAGGTTGGTAGCAATTTCACTGGCGCTTTTGGTAGAAATTTGCAAATTACTCTTAAACCGTAATTGTAAAAAAAACTCTTCAAACATATTAAAAGTTTGTGTTTGAAGAAATGAAAATGACTGTGAAGTCGTCAATCCAGAACTCCGCTCACCAAGTTCGTCTTGTTTTCTTAGCTGAATATCAATCGGGCCTAATTCAGCAGAGTCAGACATTATAATATTATTCGCCCCAAGGGCAAGTAAGGTGCCAGCGCTTTTACAATAGGTATTTATAAAAATTGTGACTTCATTATATTGATTTTGAAGGCAGCGAGCGATACGATATGCTGCATGAGGGTCTCCGCCATATGTTGTTAACAATAATAATGCATTTTCATTTTTTCTTTCCAGGCAACAATTTTCAACCTCATTTTCATGTGTCTTTTCAATAGAGCCGTGATAAACGAGAATATCTGTTTTCAAATCATTGCTTAACTTCATGACATGGTCTTTTAAAATAGATTCAAGTTGTTGGAGTGTCGGTGTTTTGTTTGGCATTGCTTCTCCTTATATAATGCGGTTGTTTGGGGGTCATGTTAAAATCTGAGGGTCAAGTCTGCCCTTGACCCTTTCAAAAACAGTGTCAAACTTTGAATTAAAGCTATAACCCCAAAGAACAATGGCCATGACCGCTCCAGGCTCAAAAAGTCCCGGCCTCACAAAATCAATCACTGTTCTCCGAATTTTCCAATCATATCTTAGAAATCATCCCATCAATTTTAGCGGTCAGTTCGTTAAACACCTTGTCTTCGTTTTCAACCACGGATGCAGAGGTGATCGCGTCCAGATCATTATACTGGTATTCCCAGTCAGGATCTCCGGCTGTGATAAACAGCACAATGTTATTGCAGTTTTCGGTTCTTTTAAGAAAAGACTTTAAGGAAAAATTCCAGAGCGTCCAGGCCTCGCTGTCATCCATGACAAGGATCACATCATAATCCTCACATTGCACCTGGTTTATTTTGTCGTAATCAACGAGATCGATATTCCCCTGATCTTTGTATCGATCAACCAGACGTGAAACAATGACGTCCTTGAATTCGCTGGTTACCCCGCCGATGAGCAGATCAAATTCGGCATTTTCAGCCGCAAAATGCTGTTCGGGTATATGTTTAGCGCAGGAGAGGGTGAGCATTAGAACAAGGATGATGATTGCAAGCTTGCTTTTACTGGTTTTATTCATTGCGTTGTCTCCTTAATTGTTTTTTGACCTCCTTTATGAATGCCTTCATGGATATAAAGGGTTCGGGCCGCCATCTGTGTGCTCCTGTTTATGTGTAAACGCGAGTTAGATTTTTGACATGAAATATGAATATACTATAGATTCGGGAGAATAGGAAGTGAAAGTTAACAGATAAACATCGAACATCGAACATCGAAGCCATCAAAATTATCCCCACAACAACCGCTCGGACTGTCCCAGCAGATAGCACAAAATGTATGCCGGGATTTTTAAAAACTGGGTGTCACTGTTTTTTAGTTGGGTCAGGCCAAAATCCACATCCCGCTTGGTTACCAGATACGCCTGCTTGGGGTTCTCCGAACCGCAATAAATCCCCAGTCCGCTCTTTTGATCCAAGGTCGGGTTTTCCTTGTATTTGACTTCAAACGGAAGCACATACGCCGGACTGCGGACGATAATATCCACTTCCTTGCTGGTGGCCGCATCCCGCCAATAAACGATTTCCGGAGTGTCCCGGTAATAATATGCATATAAATGGCGCAATACGGTGGTTTCTACAATGGTGCCCATTTCCTCGGGCTGGGTAAGGATTTCCTCGCCTTTTAAGAGCACCGCATTTCTTAAAGCCGCATCCACCAGGTAATATTTATTGCGCGCTTTAAGTACTTTTTTCCCGCCAAGAGATGACGGCGGCAGCCGATAGATCAGGTTGGCCTGCTCCAATAACGATAAATGGTTTGCCACGGTGATGGTGGTGGTTCCCAGAGCTTTTGCACACGGCTGGTGCGGGAGAATTCCGCCGGAATGCAGGCACAGATATATAAACAGCTTTTCCAGATCATTGATATTGCGCACCCCGAACAGGGCCGTCATATCCCGTTTTAATACCCGCTCCACCACATCTTCACGCAGCAGGCGCTGGCACAGGTCAATGTTTTCCTGAAGCGCGGTTTCCGGAAATCCGCCCACCAAAAGATATCGCTGAAACAATGGCTGTAAGGGCCGCATCTGGTCTGCCAGTGTGGATAAATCTCCCGCCTCAGACTGAAACAGGTCACTGACCCGAAGATTGGGCGGGATGTTATCGGGTTGTTCGTTGCGAATCAATACAAATTCATAAAACGACAATGTAGGTATGGGAACAGTTATCCAGCGACCTACCCCGCTTTCGGCCAGTCGCTCACGGTGAACCACACTCGCGGAACCGGTGGATAAAATCCGATATTGGGGCTGATGGTCAATCAGCAGTTTGATCTCGGTTTCCCATTCCGTCGCATATTGAATTTCATCTAAAAGCAGCGTAGATGCTTTGCCCTCGGCAAACGTGCTTTCATGATAGATGGATAAAATTTCCCGCAAAGACAGCAATTTTAAAAGGGGGTGGTCCAGGCTCAAATACAGGATGCTTTTGGGGTCATGACCGGAAGTGACCAGTGCTTTTGCGGTTTGCTGAAGCACGGTTGTTTTTCCCACCCGGCGGGGCCCGGAAAGAAGGATCGCCCGGCGCAGGGTTTTATTTTCCAGGTAACTGCGGCATGAAGCAAAGGCCAGGCGATGAAAATCCGGGACAAAAAACGGTTTTGCGCTCCACCACGGATTAAATCCGTTTAATACGCTGATAATTTCCGTGCGATCTAAAAAATTATTCATTTTTTGCCCCTTTTGCTAATTTTTTTAAATTAATGCATACCATACTATATATTTATTGGCAAAAAAAGCATTTTCCAGCGATTTAGATGACATTAATAAAAACCAAATAGGGTCGGACCACGCACATATTTCTAATATGTTGAGTATACACGTAAAAATTAAATTCCAAAGCACTTTTTAGTTCTTAGAAGGGCCATTTTAATATCAAAATGGGGCGTTTAAGAAATCATGCTTTTTAAACTATGTTATTAATTTTCAGTAAGTTAATCTGGTCCGACAAGGAGTCGCTTTTCTGCCAGCAGAAAGGAAAGAACCGGGGGGTGGAATTTCAATATAGTTTCAGCATTAATCTTATGGGATAGCAGATATGCACCCTTTTTACCGGAGATCAGCGCCGGGTTAGGGGAGATTCTGTTTACGCTTTGTTTCAAGATTAGCCATCTCTTTCTTTAAATGAGATATCCGACTGTCTAAATCGAAACTTTCCCCGTCGATGACGGGATATTTTTTTGCGTCTTCCAGTATCTTCAATCGCTCCACGTGGGCCGGAGCCTGACCGTTCAATTCTCTGATCGAAAACGCTATTTCCATCCCGATATAGCCAAATGCTTTATCGGGGTATTGACGAATTAATTCACTCATCATTTCTTCACCTGCCGCCTGATCTCCGGATCGACAATAAAATTCTCCAAGCGACGATTTAAATTGATTGATAAACATATCATCTTCATCGGCAAAGCAGGCTATAAAATCTTTTAAATAGGCCACGCCGATGTCTGCATATTCTTTTGAGTCAATCGAAGCGTTTATCAGTTCCATTTCAAAATCCTGGCACCAGTTAAAAAATGACTGAGATCCATTGAATTGGGCTTCGATGTTCTTAATAGAATTGCTGGCCAAATCGTAATCGTTTTTAAACGTCTCCCACACCCTCATCCATATGCGGCATGCGTCAAAGCGGTCTTCATCTAATTGTTTATATCCATTTTCCATCCAGTCATCCAACATTTCAACGGAGACCCTGGTTATTTTTTTTTCTTCATATAATCTTTCCCATAGAATGCATGCAGCCATACAAACAATATCAGAAACGTCCTTTGAATAGGATTTTGCCTGTTTCGGCCACAACATACCAGCAACATCCCAGGCTGAATCCTTTTTTTCACACATGGCAATAAATGGGTCCTGATCATAACTGATTCCCCGTTCCGATAATTGTTTAATGATCTGCTCGGTCGGTAACGATCGGATCTGTGAAACCGATATCTTGTTCTTTTCACTTAATTCAGGACGGCGAGATAACACATCTTGTACGTGTTTCCCAGTTGGATCACACATTTTGGCGATCACATATGGTCGGATTCGGTTTCCGGAATCTTCCTGGCGTGTTTTCCGAACGGGCTCCTGAGGATGCGGTTGAATAATATCGTCTTTGTGAGGATGCTTCTGTCCAGCCTGTTGATCTTTATCCAAACAGCATTTCTTATATTTTTTGCCACTGCCACACGGGCACGGCGTATTGCGGCCTATCTTCATCTTTTCCTCCTATCGTGCGTGATGATACAGCTGAATCAGTCACCCTTTATACATTTCTTCAATTCAATGTTCAATATGCTTAAAGACCATGATTTTCCTGTTCTTGTTTTAAACCCAAGCTCATTTAACGAGTTTGCTATATTTTTCTTTTTTTTATCCATATTGTTCATTTCCATGGCCAGTTTCATTGCTTCCGCAAATTGTTCGTTATATTTTTCTTTTTTAGACCGGCTTATAATTATCTGAGGTAATGATTCAGCCTTCGTTTTTTTTTCCGGCATTAATAAAGGGAATATCGGTGTCACATCTTGAATTGTGAGTTAAGACTATAAACCCTTTAATGATAGATGGCATCGTGTGTCCAACAAAATTTTTAAAATCAAACTCTCCCCATTTTTCTCACCGCCAGCACCACATTCGCCACAAAGATAAGAATCGCTCCAACCCATCCGGCAACTTCCAGCGGGGGATCCATAGCAATCCAGGGACCTAAAATGGCAGCCATGAGAATCCGGGCAGAAGATAAAATGGCCCCTTCCACGGCCGTGACATAGCGAAACCCGATGGTCAGCAGATACTGCCCCCCTACCCCGAAGGCCGCGCACAAAAATAAATATTTGAATTCCAATAGATTCGGCCAGAAAATATGCTCATAAAAAAAGCCGAATATCAGAATGCTCCCCAGGCCGAACATGTAAAATAAAATGGTTTCCGTGTCATGATACTGGCGGCTGATATTTAAATACAAAATAGCCAGAGAAGCGGTGACCCCGGATGCCAAACCCCATAAATTCTGAAGATTCGGGGAAATGCTGCCCGGGGACAGAATCAGCCAGATCCCGGCAAATGCGACCACCACCATCACAATCGCGACAACATCCCGCTGCTCTTTCAATATAAACCATGATGCAACTGCCAGAAAAATCGGATAGGTCATATTCAGGATATTGGCTTCCGCCACAGACGTTGCAGTGACTGCCCGGTAAAAACAATAAACCGCTATACAATTAAAGAGGGTCCGGCCGATGAGCAGATCATATCTCCGGGGTTTTAAGCCCCTGCGCTGCAAGATTAAAACTGCACCGATCACAAAAAAACCCATCAGAAATCTGAAAAATACAAAAAAAGAGGCATCAATAAACACTTCTGCTTCGGCCCACCGAATAAAAACCGTGGATATATAGAAAAAAACCGCCGAGGCTAAAATTGACAGGCATCCCAAAATTACAACCAGTCGTGACGGCAATTGGGCTGATAAAGAAGGGGCATTCATTTTTTCTGCCGTCTTTTTCTCTGTTTTGTCATTTGAACTCTGATGCGCCATAGAGATACTCATCACCATAAAAATAAGGTACCGCACCTGCTTTGTTCCCGGACACTTGAAGTACGACGAGTACGTCTTCGTGCCCGGCGCCTCGCATCTGCGGCACCATGTAAACGATTACAGATCAGTGATTTACGAAAATTGATAATTTCGACCCCGTGAACGGGTACGAAAAAATTCTCAAAAATTGAAAAAATTCTCTATTTTGCCAATTCTCAGTATCTGATATGATATATTTTAATAAAAATCGATTCAACGCTCAATATAGATTAAAGAAAAGGGACTTTTATGGATCTGAACCTCGATATATTTTTAAAAATTATCTATGCACTGGGTATCGGCGTGCTCATCGGCCTGGAGCGATCTTTAATTCCACCATTTACCGACACCTGCAAACCGGAGGGAACCGACAATACCAAACAATCTGACTTGCCGGACACGCTGCTGGGCGTACGCACATTTTCCATCCTGTCTTTAGGGGGATTTTCCGCAGCCCTTATCGGAACCGCCTATCCGCCTGTCGCCCCGGTAATTGTTGCCGGACTTATTATATTCATCATTGCCATGTACCTTCACTCAAAGGATGAAGACCCCGGCATTACAACAGAAATTGCTGCTGTGGTTTGCTGCGGCCTGGGTGTGCTCTGTTATACCAACCCTCATGCCGCCGGTGTACTGGCCCTGCTAATCACTATCTTGCTGGCCTTAAAACGGTTTATGATCAAAGCGCTTTTAAAGTTAAAACGGGTGGAACTCACCGACACATTAAAATTTCTGGCCATTATCCTAATTATCCTTCCCCTGCTGCCCAACCGGGCACTGGACCCATACGGTGCGTTTAATCCGTATAAAGTGATGTTTTTGGTGATCCTGATATCCGGTATCAGTTTTGTGGGGTATTTTCTGACCAAATTTCTCGGTGCGGAAAAAGGCCTAGGACTCACCGGTCTTCTCGGCGGGCTCACTTCCTCAACTGCAGTAACTGCGGCAATGGCCAATCAGGCCAGACAAACCCCGGCCTTGATCACCCCTTGTGCGTTTGCCACTATCATTGCCAACGCCACTATGTTCTGCCGGGTGCTGGTGGTGGTCGCCATCCTTGACTGGACTCTGATGCTCCGCCTGGCCTGGTCTATCGGGACTATGACCGTGACCGCCACCATTGCGGTTATTTTTCTGTGGCTGCAATCAAAAAATGATTCCTCAGCCGGAAAAAATGATGCGTCTGAGGAAATCAGCCTGAAGAACCCTTTTTCCCTTGGGCCGGCTATTAAATTCTCCCTGTTTTTTGTGGGAATTTTATTTGTTGCCAAAATTGCCAAGCTCTATCTGGGCGACAAAGGGCTGTATCTGGCCTCTCTGGTCAGCGGCCTGGCAGACGTGGATGCCATTACCCTGTCAATCGCAGAACAGACCAAAGCCGCCTCGCTTACTCATACCGTAGGCGCTGTGGGCATTACCATCGCGGTGGTGGCCAACAGTATTGTGAAAAGCGGCATTGCGGTTTATTCCGGCGGATGGAAATTTGGCACCCGGGTAGGATTGATCCTGCTGGGGGCAACCGGCGCGGGACTTGGGGTGCTATTAATTTTTTGAACATCGAACGCCCAACGTCGAATATTGACCCAAAAAGGATACGGATATTTGTCACGAATCCGCTGATTGAAAAAAAATGCGGGGGCGGCCATAAAAAGCCCTCCCCCGCATGCGTTTTGGAATAAAAAACTTTTTTTTATTGTTTTGTCATAGAAAAAGTACCACTGCAGGATTCATCAAGCTCCAAGTCCCAGAGCTTCCAGATTCCACTTATGACATTGTTGTTGATCGTAGCGGACCAGACATTGCCATCGCCGCTAAAGGATACTGAGTTACCAACAATTGTCACCCTGGATCCTTCATCAAAAATGAACGAAGATCCGGAGATCTCCGCCGAAATATCATTTGAATCATTACAAGAAGAACCCTCTGACCTGACCGTGACCACGGACGTACCATAATAAGTCCCATCAAATTCACCTGTTTTGCCGGTCAGGGTCAATGACTGCTGATCACCATTGTCGCTCCGGCTGACCGTTACGGTGGCGTCTTCATCTACCACGATAACGGACCAGGCAACGGTACCGTCGGTGGTCAACGTTTTCGTAGAAGTCCCCGCGCTTCCGCCTTCCACGGTAATAGTCACGGTTGTGGAACCGGTGATGCCGGAAACCGCCGCTGCCACGGAATATGTAATGTTCGTATCGTTTTCATCGGAGACTGCGGCAGAAAGCGTAATCGTAGGTGTAACCGGCAAGTCGGTGTCACCCGTATCCGTATCACCCGTATCCGTATCACCCGTATCGGTATCGCCCGGGTTAGTGTCACCCGGATCGTCGTCACCCGGATCAACTGGCGGGTTATCATCACCGATCACGCCATTATCACTGTCAGCGATCTTTTGCGGCGTGGCCTCATCTATCGGAATCGGATCAACAGTAACTTCCGTATAAGAGCCCGGAGAAATCTCTTCTTTAATAACCGTTCGGGCCGTATCGCCGCCGCCAACCACAATCG
>JAQIBZ010000236.1 GCA_027858815.1 Desulfobacteraceae bacterium | reverse complement strand
GTATTTTGCAAACACACAAACCACTATATAATGTCTCTTGTTGACGATAAGCGCTTTGCTCAATCACATGCCAGTCACATAAAAAGAATATTTTAATAAAAACATGACGCAAACCAATATTCTTACAACATATTAATTTTAATGAATATATTTACCTGTATTGCGTTTTGATTGCGTTTTGATTGCGTCTTGTATTAAGCGGCTTATTCTTTTTTAGGATACCACAAAGCCGCTCTTGTTTTACCAGTTGAAAAAATAATATCATCTCTTTTTAACTCTTTTAATAATGTTTGAACCTGATCATGCGACAACGAAGGCAAAACATCCTTCAGCTCCTGCAAGCGACTCCCATGCTTTTTATTGTCCTGTATATGTTTCAACAACAATTGTTTGTTTGTATCTCTGTCGAGCCCTTTTTTTCGAGTATAAACACCTTTTTTATCGATAAACTCATAATAATGACGGGAAAGAATATTTTTGCGCCCCACCAGTTCAATAACGCCGGCTTTACGAAGTTTTTGCAGACGGGATTTTGACCAGTCAGGAAGTTTTTTTGCTCTATTAATCAAATCAAGAGTAATAAAATCAGCTGTAACGAATGATTCCTGTGTTTTTTGGCCTAACAGTTCCAGAAATTTCAGGAATAAAGGATCTTGAACCTCACCATGCAAGGTTAGCTGAACCTGATAGTCATCTGTTCCACCGAACTCAGGTGGACTTTTACTCTCTTTAACGCATTGTTCAAACATCCTGTTGGCACCCTGTCCCGATCTTTCGACCAGGCCGCACTTAGAAAAAGCCTCTGCAACTCTCCGGTTTCTTGGACTCTGTTTCCAGAGAATATTTTCCGGTGATATTCCGGGAGGAAACCCGCCAGGGCTGACAAATTCAATTTTTCTCGGGTACTGCCGGACAAAAACAGATCCTTCCAGTCGATAGTCACGGTGACAGACGCTATTCAAAACCGCTTCTCTAATTACGCTTTCATTAAAAGTCGGTATCTTCCACATGAACAACCCGTCTTGAAAATGATGAAGATCATTCCTTAAATTGATGGTATCCCAAAGGTCATCAAAAATCAGAAAAAAACCTTCCCTGTGTTCCTTGCGTTGCTGAAAAGCTGTAGAGGATTCTGTTGAGCGGTATTCAAAAACAATTTCAGATTGCGCCAAATACTTTCCCAATGCCTTACGGGTTCCAAACATAATCAAGGCCGCATATGTGATCCCGCTGTCAACAATCACCTCCGCGTCTTCGAGTAATTGTAGGGGGGTAAGTATATTTAGATTTTCATTTCCGGAATGACGTATCCACATTTTTCTAAAAACTTCGATGGCGTTAAGGTCTAAATCATTAAATGTCGCTTTTGTGCAAACCTGAGAAGAAAAATCCGGCTCTGCTTCCGCAAATATAATTTGCAACTTATCCGGGGTCATTGGGACAAGCGATTCTCCGCTTCGCATCCAATATGCACCTTTATACTCTATGGGTCTTCCCGTGGGACGGGGAGGAATGATGAAAACCAGCACACGCCCATTATGATGTTGAATTTCTATAACTTCAATTCTCAGATGCAGCCGGTCAAGCAGCTGACTCCTTATTTTACTGATACTGGGGAAAGCCGAAGTACCAACGATATCACGCGGTGGCTTATCAGTAACTCCTAAAATCAATTTGCCGCCTTTTTCATTGGCCAGGGCCGCACAATATTTTGTCAATTTTGTAGAATCGAACTGATCTTTTGCCTCTTTAAATTCACACTGCTCATTTTCGTTTAAAGTGATCAGCTTTTCTAATTGTGCAATTGTTAAAATTGTATCGCTCATTTTTTTTACAAAACTCCGGTATTCGGGTTACGCCGCCGCCGTCACATCCGCATTAGCGTTTAACATTTCAATAATATGGACGATCTCATCAGCCGCTGCACCAGGAAACACACCGTCCAGGCCTTCGTAGTGGATGCCGGTAAAGGGCTGTTCATACAGCAGACCGGCATCCATAACACCTTTTTGTGTCAAATGGTCGATAATCATCTCGACAAATCGAATCTGGCTGGTATTAAACCGGATATCATCAAGAAACTTGGAAAATGCTTTTTTGGCGGCTTCCCGGTCCAGGCCCACCAGGGAACGGATGAACACACTCAGGCTTTCCTGCTTGCCAAAGACGGCTTCAAACTGATCCCGGCCCTGAATTTCTCCGGATTCAAACAAAAAACGCTCCAGTTCGGCCAGATCGGATGAAGTCAGGGCTTTATTGAACCTGAGCTTGTTAATCGTAATATGGTCGTCATTTTCCCGGATAAACTGTTCCACTTTTTTCCGGTATTGAATGATGTTAACACCCACATTAAAGCCTTTGTTCTCTATCGATTGCCCTTCACCCATTTCATCTTGCAAAGCAGAAAACACCGGTTTCCGTATCTCTTTTTCCACAAACGTGATCAGATCCCGCAAATTTTTCCTCAGCCGCTCCAGCATGGGTAACGTAATATCCTGCCAGTACTCATCGGTCTGAACCACCTGGATGAATGCCATCTGCGCCTTGACCATGGGAATGGTTTCTTTTTCCTCAAGGTTGGCTGCCATATCCATCACTTTCTGTTGTAACCCGGCAAATGCGGCTGATTTTGAAATGAGCGACAACTGGAGCTTGAGGCAGGTCAGATCAAACAGCTTGGCGGTTATGTCCTCTTTGTCCAGCTCCGCAGGCAAACCGGCAATATGATGAAACAGCACACTGAGCTTTTCCGCATCCAGACTCTCCCATTGCGCCGCATCCTTGAAACGCTCCACATGTTTTCGTTTGGGCCGGATAATAAAATTATCCACATTCATGGCCGTTACTTCATGGTGCAGGATATCAATGGTTTCTTTTTGAAGCTGAGACAACAATACCGGGTGAGCAGGAAGAAAAACATCCCCAAAAACGGATACATCCTCTGCTGCCTGCTTGAGATCCGGCGGGTCAATCTGCAATACCTTTAATTCCTCGACCAACTGCAGCCGGAGTTTAAACAGCCTGGTGGAAAGCGGCTCCTGAGCACTGCCGGCAATCCCTTCCGGATTTTCACCAAAATACTCCAGGTTGCCGCAATAATCAAAAATATAGAAAAACTCTTTATCCAGTTCCGGGCCAAACAAACCGGTCCGCAGGCGGGTGCCCCGTCCGATCATCTGGAAAAATTTGGTGCTGGATCGCACGATCTTGAAAAACACCAGGTTCACCACATCCGGCACATCAATGCCGGTATCCAGCATGTCCACGGATATGGCAATCTGCAGAGCCTTATCGGTTGTAGAAAA
>JAQIBZ010000155.1 GCA_027858815.1 Desulfobacteraceae bacterium | reverse complement strand
AAAAAAAAATATTGCCATTTCTGCGGCGACCGATTGACGGAAAAGTTTTATGAAGGACGGGTTCGTCTGTTTTGTAATTCCTGTCAGTCCCCTATTTACGAGAATCCGGTTCCGGCAATCTGCCTGGTCACGATTGACAAACAGGAAAGACTGCTGCTGGTCAGGCGCAGCGTTGATCCTAGAAAAGGCTGGTGGTGTCTTCCCGGCGGTTTTATGGAACTGCAGGAAACCCCGGAAGAAGCCGGCTTGCGGGAACTGGCGGAAGAAACCGGTCTTTCCGGAAAAATTGACAGGCTCCTTGGTGTCACAAGCAATCACAGCACCGCCTATGACACAGTAATGCTGACCGGCTTTCTCATCCGGTCATATGCTGGAGACCTTCATGCCGGTGATGATGCTGATGATGCACGCTGGTTTGCATATGAAGACATGCCGGAGGTTGCTTTTGACAGTCACAAAAAATTTATAAAACTTTATTATTCAGCTTATGCATATACCTACCCATCAAATTCATAATGTGCTCAACGCTTATGCCAAGCGCCTGAAAAAGGAACATGATGCTAAAAATGGCGCTATTGAAAAAGGTGCTGAAGACCCGTCTAATTCGTATTCGGTTGAAGACAAACGCCGCATGATCATCAATAAAATATCCGCTGATATTATTGATAAAATCATCCGCTCCCAACCGCACCGCAAACAAAATGAGAACCACTCTGACGCCGATTCCGCCCAAACCACCGGTCAGAGCCATCTTCAAAGAGATATGCAAACAGAATTGATCCGGTATAATATCATGACAAAAAGCGGGGAAAAGGTTTCAGCGGAAATGAAAATTTTGGATCCCGATTATTTGATTACACAACTGAAAGAAATCGCACGAAAATCGTCGGAAAAATAGAATATAGGAGTTTCAAATGAAAACATTTACAGCAATTATTGAAAAATGCTCAGCCACAGGTCTGTATGTGGGCTTCGTACCAGGATTCACGGGAGCCCATTCACAGGCGGAAACACTGGATGAATTAAACAGGAATTTAAAAGAAGTAATTGAAATGCTCCTTGAAAACGGGGAACCCGAATCCGAGATTGAGTTTATCGGTACTCAAAACGTTATGGTGGCTTAGCCATGGGATCTCTGCCTGTACTCAAGCCAAAACAGGTTGCGGCTATACTGAAGCATCTCGGTTTTCTCAAAATAGGGATGTAGCGTTGTTAATTGATACACAGATCTGCATTCCGATCGGTCTATATTCACGCACTCAATACCTCTTTTTCCAGTCTTTCTGAAAGTTTTTCTTCGGCAATAATTAGATCATAATGCGTTTGCAAATTCATCCAGGTCTGCGCGTCGGTTTTAAAAAAATTGACTGCAATGTCTTTATTTTTTTAGAGCCATAGAAAACAGACCATTTTCTATCTCATGATGTCTTGAGGAGTTCTATGCTTTTAACAATACTTCTTTTGTCAACCAATTGATCAGTGACAAATTTATGAACAATACTTGAAAGAAGCGTCTGGTAAGGCAACCCTTCAGCTTTTGCTCTTTGCTTAAGTTGATCAAGATCAAAATTTTTCAATCTCAAACTTATACTTTTCGTCTCGTTTGCTTTTGATATTATATTTTCTATGATTTTTTTCGTACCCTCATGGATGGAAGAATATTTTGAGATGTTCCTTTCAATCTCATCTTCATATTTGTCTAATTTGGTTTTCATGTCGTCACCCCATGTATTTTTTGTAAAGTTTTCTACTTGGATATGCCGTTTTTAAAATACTTGTGTGATAATAACTTAAAAGTCCATAGTTCTCTTGTCATACCGGGCTTTTTACGACGCCATCAATGTTTTGGGGGGGGGCGATGTTCATTATTCATCTTTTCAGTGCCTACCACGTAGACCGAACGTTGACCCCTTCATCATCAAGATACGATTTAATATCAAGAATCGTGTAGGAACCGTAATGCACCATAGATGCGATCAGTGCGGCATCCGCCTTTCCCTGCTTTAAAACATCGCGCAAATGAACCGGATGACCGGCGCCGCCGGAAGCAATCACCGGTATATCCACACTGCTTGAAATTAATTCAGTCAATGTCAGCTCATACCCATCTTTTGTCCCATCCGCATCAATGGAGTTTAAACAGATCTCCCCGGCGCCCAGTTCCTGAGCCTCGAGCGCCCAGGCAAGTGCATCCATCCCCATATATTTTCTGCCGCCGTTGATAACAATTTCATATCCGGATGGGATATTTTCGCTTTTACCAACATGCTTGACATCCATACCCAGCACAATACACTGATTTCCGAAAGCGGCCGCGCCTTTGGAAATAATTTTCGGATTTTTAACAGCCGCCGAATTAACACTGACTTTTTCCGCACCGGCCAGCAGAACATCGCGCATATCTTCAAGGGTACGAATCCCGCCGCCCACTGAAAACGGAATAAAAATGGTTTCTGCCACTTTTCGGACCACATCAATCATGATGTCGCGTTTTTCGTGAGAAGCGGTGATATCATAAAATACGATTTCATCCGCACCGGCCTCATAATACATTAATGCCATTTCAACCGGATCACCGATATCAACATTATTCTTAAATTTAATGCCTTTGGTGGTCCGGCCTTCCCGGACATCCAGGCAGGGTATAATTCGTTTACTTAACATGGCTCCCACTTGCTGAAATTTTTTAATATGGTCAATCCGGGGTTTCCGCTTTTTTCAGGATGAAACTGGGTGGCGACGAGATTATTCATGCCGATGATGGAAGAAAAATTTATTCCATAATCCGTGGTGGCAATCACCTGGCTCATATTATCCGGTAAAGGGTAATACCCGTGAACAAAATAGAACTCATCATCCTTTTTTAAACCGGCAAAAACCGGATGGTCTATTTTTAAATTAATTTGATTCCATCCCATATGCGGGATTTTCAATCCTTTAATATTCTCTGATTGAAAAATTTCAGAAAACGCCCGGAC
>JAQIBZ010000089.1 GCA_027858815.1 Desulfobacteraceae bacterium | reverse complement strand
TTGATGATAATATACCAGAAACTTGGTTAAAATGATTGGTAACAGCGAGATCTTCATTTAGATAGGCATTCGCTTCTTTGGCTTTTTCATGAAATTGGGAAAGTATTAAGACGATAATTTGGTTTCTCACAGCTGCATAGGCTACAATCAACGCGATAACTGCGATTATTAGTTCAAGATTGCATTTAATAAACTGAATCATAGAAAATATTTACTCCTTAATTTTAGTCCCCCCTAATTCGTTCGCCCTAGATAACCGCTGAGATTATCAGTACGCCTAACGTGTGGTTCAGGGGTTGCTGTAGCGCAGGGTGTGTTGGTGTCACATCTTGAATTGTGTATTAAGACTTTTAACCCTAAAGTTTTGTGACGTTGTTAACAAATTGCACAAACTCACTTCTCTTCAACACGGGCGATTTATTGATTTTTCATTAACCGTCGTTTCATTTTTGGTGGATTACGCTTCGCTAATCCACCCTACGGTCTATGAACTGGATTTATTTGTTTTGAGAAGTCATTATTTACCACAACATTTTTTATATTTCTTACCGCTGCCGCACGGGCATGGATCATTTCTGCCGACTTTAGACTTATCCCGAACCACAGGTGTTTTTTTCAGGCTGGAGTCACTGTGGGAGAAATTCATCTCCTGCTCTTTAGGCGTTGACAGTTCCTCGACCGCACTTGGCTCGGCAATATGAATCCGGTAAAGGATCGTAACGGTTTCTTCCCGAACTCTTGAAATCATATCCTGAAACATTTCAAATGCTTCTTTTTTATAAATCATCAACGGATTCTGCTGCGCATAGCTGCGAAGCCCGATACCTTCCTTTAAATGATCCATAGACAGTAAATGATCCTTCCACAAATTATCCATGGTCTGCAACATAATAATGCGTTCTATATTGCGAAAATCAGAGGCTCCGATTCTGGCTTCTTTCTGATCGTAAATGGATATGGCCATATCGTAAATCGTCTGGGATAATTTCTCAATGGTCACTTGCTCAACATCCAATTCACTGATATTTAGATGAAAATTAAACTGTTTAAAAACGGCATCGGTCATCCCCTTCAAATCCCATTCCCGGGTCGGCATTTTTTCATCCGCATGCATTGAAGCAATTTCTTCTGCAAAATCGCTGATCATATCTTCGATAACAGGCCTAAGGCTTTCATTGGTAATGGCCTGATGACGCTGTTTATAGATTACTTCCCGCTGCTGATTCATTACATCATCATATTCAAGCAGCTGTTTACGAATATTAAAATTGTGTCCTTCAACTTTGCTCTGAGCGTTTTCAATGGCACGGGAAATCATTTTATGCTCAATAGGTTCACCCTCCTCCATACCCAGGCGGCTCATAATGCCTGAAATTCGCTCACCACCAAAGATTCTCAGCAAATCATCTTCAAGGGACAGAAAGAAACGAGAGGAACCGGGGTCTCCCTGTCGTCCGGAACGTCCGCGAAGCTGGTTATCTATCCGCCGGCTTTCATGACGCTCTGTGCCCAGTATATGAAGACCGCCCAAATCCGTTACACCCTCTCCCAATACAATATCCGTACCACGGCCGGCCATGTTGGTTGAAATCGTTACCGCATTTTCCTGCCCGGCATTGGCAATTATTTCTGCTTCACCCTCATGATTTTTAGCGTTCAGCACATTATGTTTCACACCTCTTTTCTTTAACTTACGGCTCACATCTTCCGACACATCAATGTTTACCGTACCAACCAGCACCGGTTGTCCGGTTTTGTGAAGTTCCACAATTTCATCAAGGACTGCTTCAAATTTTTCTCTTCGGGTACGGTAAATAACATCCGGAAAATCTTTACGGATCATGGGTTTATTGGTAGGAATAACTGCAACACCCAGCCCATAAATTTTGGCAAATTCGCCAGCTTCTGTTTCTGCCGTACCGGTCATGCCGGAAAGCTTGTCATACATCCGGAAAAAATTCTGGAATGTAATGGTAGCAAGGGTCTGATTTTCATTGGCAATTTTTACTTTTTCTTTTGCTTCCAGTGCCTGGTGAAGCCCTTCACTGTAACGACGCCCGGGCATCAGGCGGCCGGTGAACTCATCAACAATAATGACCTCCCCTTCCTTGACAATATAATCCACGTCCAAAGTGAAAAGGACATGGGCTTTAAGCGCCTGATTGACATGGTGCAGCACATCGATATTATTTGTATCATAAAGGTTATCAACATTTAACAGCTTTTCAGCATAGGCAACCCCTTCATCCGTGAGCGTGGCGGCTTTTGCCTTTTCATCAACCGTATAGTGTTCCTCTGTTTTAAAATTCGGGATAATGTTATTAACATCATAATACAGGTGGGTTGATTTTTCTGCCGGTCCGGAAATAATCAGCGGGGTACGGGCTTCATCAATGAGAATACTGTCCACCTCATCAACAATAGCAAAATGAAGATCCCGCTGAACAAGGGTTTCTTTGTCAAACTTCATATTATCCCGGAGATAATCAAACCCGAACTCGTTATTTGTTCCGTATGTAATATCAGTATTATAGGCAGCTTTACGCTGGGCATCGTCTATACCATGAAGGATTGCACCAACCGACATTCCCAAAAACGTATAGACTTTTCCCATCCATTCGGCATCACGTCGGGCCAGATAATCATTAACCGTAATGACATGAACCCCCTTGCCGGTTAATGAATTCAGGTATGCGGCCAAAGGCGCAATAAGGGTCTTACCTTCACCGGTTTTCATTTCTGCGATGTTGCCTTCATGAAGCACCATGCCGCCAATAAGCTGGACATCAAAATGTCTCATTCCCAGCGTCCGCCAGGTAGCTTCCCGAACAGTTGCAAACGCTTCAGGCAGCAGATCATCTAAAGATTCTCCGGACTGATAGCGGGATTTTAATTTTTGTGTCTGACCGGCAAGTTCCGCGTCACTCAATGCCTTTATATCGGATTCCAATAGATTAACTGAATCAACCACCGGCAGATAGTGTTTGATCACCCGTTCATTTTTACTTCCGAAAATTTTTAATAAAAATTTATTAACTGCATCTAAGCTCATCTTAAAAACGTCCTTATCGATTTATTTTACCACAAAAGAATTGGGGCTGTTTCAATACCGTTGCAATATTGACGGCACCATTTCAGATATATATAAAATGCGCCACAATATAATCTTTGATAGATATAATTTTACATTCAAATGAAATACAAAACGGGCGGGGGATATTTCTTATGAAGGATCCTTTGTTGCCAGATATTCAGACATATACTTTTCGGGATTCACCGGAATATCATTTAACCGGACTTCATAATGAAGATGCGGACCGGTACTTCGACCGGTACTTCCTACTTCACCAATGATTTCTCCTCGTAAGATTTTCTGGCCTTTTTTGACATTCAAAACGCTTAAATGACCATAACGTGTCAAAATGCCAAACCCATGAATAATAGAAACCGCCTTTCCATAAGATCCTTTATAACCGGAAAATGAAACCGTACCGTTTGCAGTTGCCCTTACCGGCGTTCCCTTGTGAGCGGCAATATCCACTCCGGAATGGAACTCGTGTTTATTGGAAAACGGGGATTGACGGAATCCGAATACCGATGAAATCCAGCCGCCCTCCAAAGGCCGCATAGAAGGTGTGACCTTCTGGATAGCCTTAATTTCTTTTAAAGTTTCCCACAGAATTTGAAAATCTTCAGACTGATCACAGGCTTCCTGGTCAAGCAGTTCAACATTCTCATCCATGTTCTCAAGAAATTTATTGTATAATTCAGCGCTGCAAACCTCATGTTGTTCAGGGTCCTTTAAAAAAACACCGCCAATCCCGTAATCGCCCGTATCGCTTGAATGATTATTAAGCCCGGTGTAAGATCGGATCTCCTGCTCTAGGCGGTCAAGTTTTATCAGCTTTAACTGAAGCGCATCAATTTTGGTATAAAATGTTTCTATCTGGCTGTTTCTGTCTTTTAATTCGGCTTTCAATCTGCTTACTTCAGCACCCAAACTGCGGGAATGATATTTAACATATTTGAGATGGGTATAATCAAAAAGGATAAACCCAAACAAAAAAATACAAAAAATACCAATGACAATTGAAATTCTGATATTTTTTTTCGAAAACAGCTTCAAACGTACAAATGAACCGCCTTCATTGTAAACCATCAATGTTAATCTATCACGCATGAATATTTTTTTACCTTTATATCAATGACTTAATAAAAAAACGACCAAAAGACAACTAATGTATTATCATTTTAATCATTTAACTGTCAAGTTCACATTAACAGACGGCAGGGTAAATTTGTTCTGACCGCAAAGCCC
>JAQIBZ010000631.1 GCA_027858815.1 Desulfobacteraceae bacterium | reverse complement strand
CATTTTTAGCGTTTTGGCGATATATTCATCAGATTTATAACCCAAGTCCTGTGCTTTTTGGAATTCGTCAAGGGCTTCTTCAACCAGTTTCCGGTTTAAATAAAGGCGGCCAAGCCGGTGCCTGAAAAGACCATTGTCCGGGGACGTTTCGATTGCCTGGCGGCAAAACATTAATGAGATGTCTGCATTTTTTCCCTGAATTTCATACGAATAGCCAAGCGCGGAAAGGGCCTCGGTGTCTTCAGGATTCAGCTTTAATGCGGTCTTGTAAGCCGTGATGGCATCGGAAACCCGGTCAAGGTTTGAATATGTGTCGCCGAGCAAGCGAAAAGCGGCGGCGGATTTTGAATTCAGGCTGGTGGCTTTTTCAAGGTATTTTTTTGCATTTTCAGTCTGGTTCAGTTCAAGATAGATTCTTCCGGTTTGAAATGTCGGTTCAAATACCATGTCGTCAATTTTTTCTGCTTTTTGAAAATATTCAAGTGCGGTGGCAAATTCTTTTTTCAAAAAATAGATGTATCCCGCATTATAAATGGCCATTTTTTCTTTTGGATCCAGGCGAATGGCTGTTTTAAATTCTAAAAGTGCTTTTTCCAAGTCTTCCTTGATGCCGTAGCATACGCCAAGGCTGTTGTGTACATTTACATTATTCTCATCCAGTTTCAGGGCCAGATAGAACTCATTCATGGCACCTTCCAGATCTCCGGCCTGATAAAATTTATCACCGCTGATATTTAAGCTGACGGAATCAAACGCCACACAACTGTCCGCACCGAAAAAGTCTGCGTGATCCATTGCTTTTCTGGCATTTTTAAGAATACGGTCTTTTGAGTAGGAAAGAGTCGGATAAACGGCAAACCCCACGGAAACGGTTTCTCCGCATTTTTTGGCGAAAAGCGCCTTTATTTGTTTGCTCAGTTCATGGCATTGGGGTTCGTCAGATTCAGGGAAAAAACAACCCAGGGTCGCATGATCCACAAGTCCCCAAATGCCGGAGACGTTTTTGCATATTTCTTCGAGAGTGCCGGCAAGATCAGCAATCACGTCATCGGGGTTGATGACAAAATTAATGTCATCTAATCGAATCACCATGGCACCAAACGTTTTGGCATCCCCTACAAGAGCTATGGCGGTATCATGAAAAATGTCTTCAGCTAATATCTCGGGAAATTTTTCTTTTAATTTATCAGTCGAAAGAATTACCGGAGGGTCTGATATTTCTGTTTCAGGAGCAATGTCGGTTTTAGAAAATAAAAACTGCTGATTTGAAATCTGACTCCGGTGGATTTCTTCAGTGAGTTGAGGCATAATTAAGACCCTTTTAAACAGGTTCGTATCGCATTGGCAATTTCCGTCAGCTCATCTTCCGCAACGGTTCGCATATCCATTAAAAATATATCATCTTCTATCCGGCCGATAACCGGTGGATCATTTTTTCGCATGGTTTTTTCGATGACACTGGTGCTCATTTCACTGATCCTGATCCCGATGCATTTGGTCGGCAGTTCGGATAGCGGAAGAGAACCGCCGCCGGCCTTTGACGTGGAATCAATCAGGGTCACTGACAGCCTTTGGTCATTGAGCTGATCAAGCATTTCTTTGAGTTTGATTGCTTTGTTTTCTATTGTCTCAATCGGGCAGGTCAGCAAATAAAGTGTGGGGATGGCATTGACAGCTTTTTCTTCATCCCGGTAAAGCCTGAGGGTGCTTTCAAGTGCGGCAAGGGTTAGTTTGTCAATTCGAAGCGCACGGGTTAATGGATTTTGTCTGATTTTTTCAATAATATCCCGGTTTCCTAAAATAATGCCTGCCTGGGGGCCGCCGAGCAGTTTGTCTCCGCTGAAGGTCACGATATCCGCCCCGGTGTTCACCGAATCCTGGACCGTGGGTTCTTTTAACGGGCTGTATTTTGAAAAATTAATCAATGTTCCGCTGCCGAGATCTTCCATCACCGGCAGGTGATGTTGTCTGCCCAGTTCAACCAGTTCTTTTAAGGAAACAGCAGATGTGAAACCGATTATTCCGTAATTGCTGGTATGGACTTTCAGAAGCAGGCCGGTATGATCATTGATTGCCCGTTTATAATCATTTAAGTGCGTCCGGTTGGTGGTTCCGACTTCTTTGAGGATTGCCCCGCTTTTTTCCATTACATCCGGGATTCGAAATGACCCGCCGATCTCTACCAGTTCACCTCTGGAAACGATCGTTTCCCGGTGCCTGGCAATGGTGTCAAGGCACAAAAGTACTGCAGCGGCATTATTGTTGACAATCATGGCCGCTTCAGCCCCGGTGAGCTCGCAGATAATATCTTCAACTGCCGTGTATCTCAGGCCGCGTTTCCCGGTTGCCAGGTTGTATTCCAGGTTTGAATACCGGCCGGATATCATGAGAATATGTTCAAGGGCTTCTTTTGCCAGCAATGATCGGCCGAGATTGGTGTGGACAACAATCCCTGTCGCATTGATAGTGCGGGTAAGATTCAGGGACATGGCAGATTTGACGATCCGCTTGATCTTTTTGAGAATATCCATATCCGTTAAGTCGTTTTCATGGATCGACTGATTCTTTTCAAGAATGGTATTTCGCAGGCGATCCAGTACCTGGCGCACGGAATTCGTCAGAAGGTTTCTGGGCGTATCTTTCAGTGCCGGATCATTATCTGCAATTTCTAAAATATGGTCTACGCCGGGTAGTTGTTTCAATTGCTCTTGCTGGACTGCATTGATGCCGGGTTTTTTGTTCAAATCTGTCATAATTGTTTCCGGTGTCACTGTTTATTTAACGTGAGCACCTGATTAAGCCTTTATGTTTTCAGGTTATTATTAGTGTTTTGAATCCATACCATTTCAGGGAGAATCTTTTCAACTGTTTTTTTAAGAACTTACAGATTTAAACGGTTTTGAGACAGCATCTGATAAAATAATTGTAACCGTTCACAGGGCACCGCACCTGCTTTGTTCCCGGGCACTTGAAGTACGACGAGTACGTCTTCGTGCCCGGCGCCTCGCATCTGCGGCACCCTGTAAACGGTTACAGATCAGTGA
>JAQIBZ010000589.1 GCA_027858815.1 Desulfobacteraceae bacterium | reverse complement strand
AATGCCCCAGACAAACAAAAAAATCCGAATCGACCACCTGATTGCCGCAGCCCTTTTATTTGCAATGGCCTTCATTGCCTTTGCCAATGTCATCAGCCGTTATCTGTTTCATTTCTCTTTTTCAGCCACTGAGGAAATCACTATCAACCTGTTTGTATGGCTTACGGTGGTGGGCTCCGGCATCGCATTTGAACGGGGCGCTCAGCTCGGCATGGTGACCCTATTCAACATATTTCCAAAGCGCTTTCAAAAAGCAGCGATTATTTTCAGCGCACTTTTAAGTGCCGCCCTTTTCATCATTGTCGATATTTTCATGATCCAGGCCATCTATGATGAAATCACATTATTTGAGGCAACCTCCCCCGCCCTTGGCATTCCGGTCTGGATCTATTATGTGGGCGTTCCTGTTTTATCCGTATTTGTATTTAGCGGCATTTACAAAAATGCCGACGCTCAACTTCAAGATCTCAAACCTGGGACCATCAATTAACTTATGGATATTCTTGCCCTGACACTGCTATTTTTTATCCTGATGATTATCGGAGTTCCCATTGGTACATCGCTGGGAATTTCTGCGGTACTCACCATTTTTCAATTTGATTTGGGTATTGAAATGGTGGGGATCAATTTTTCATCCGGCATTGCCTCGTTTCCGCTGCTGGCGGTTCCTTTTTTCATCCTGGCCGGTTTTCTGCTGGACAAGGCCGGTCTGGCAGCATCCATTGCCCGGTTTTTTGAACTGATTTTAGGAAAAGCCACCGGCGGTCTTGCCATGGTCTCTGTATTTACCTGCATGTTCTGGGGGGCTTTGTCCGGGTCCGGACCCGCCACCACGGCAGCGGTGGGCCTTATTTTGCTGGCCCCTATGATCAAACACGGATATGATAAAAATTTTGCCGGGGCCCTGATTGCCAATTCATCAGATCTTTCCATCATCATCCCGCCCAGCATTGCCTTTATCATTTACGGCAATATCACCAGCGTATCTGTCAGTGCCCTGTTTGTGGCTGGTATTGTTCCGGGCATCCTTACCGGCATCGGCACCGCGCTGGTCGCGTATTTGATATCAAGAAAACGGGGGTATCACGGCATTCATGAACGCGGAGATATCAAAGAAATCTTAACGGCGTTAAAAGATGCCTTCTGGGCGTTTATTTCACCCATCATTATCCTTGGCGGCATTTATACCGGCAAATTCACCCCCACTGAAGCGGTGGTGGTCAGCGTATTCTACAGCCTGTTTGTGGCGCTTTTTATCTACCAATCGCTCACCTGGCGTATTTTTCTGGATGTGCTGGTAGATGCGGCGGTCACCAGTTCAGTGATCATGTTTATTGTGGCCTTTGCCGGCATATTCTCATGGACTGCGTCCGTCACCGGATTTGTTGACCAGGCCGCCGAATTTATCATCCGCATTTCACCCAACGCCATTGTTATGATCATCCTGATCAACCTGCTGCTATTGGTGCTGGGCATGTTCCTTGATGCCATATCCATTTCATATCTGGTGATGCCGGTACTGATGCCGGTATTGCAGGAATTTCATATTGATCCCCTGTGGTACGGCGTTATTTTCATCACCGCCCTTGCCATCGGCCAGGCCACCCCGCCGGTGGGGGTCAACCTTTTTACCGCTGCCAACCTGATTGGCGGTGATGTGGATGGGGTGGCAAAACAGGCGATTCCCTTTGTGCTCATGGATATTCTGATTTTGATTATCTTAACCATGATACCTGCGTTATGCCTGTATCTACCCAAATTAGCCGGGCTTTATTAAAGACGGCTTACCATCTTGACTTAATTCATCATTTTGTTAGGATACATTGCAAAATAACAATCTGCATTTCATAAACAACTACATAAGAATAATTATTACATGAAAAATACGGAAAAAGAAAAAACACCCTCCCAACAGGCGGCGGAAGATCTTTTTAATTTCGCCATCGACCGGACCGATATTAAAGAAGTGATGCTCGGACTGCACGAAGAAGAAGCAGACATCAAACGAAATACCGTAGAATACGAACTGCCGCTGCTTAAAATTATTACCGTAGGCTGGAGCATTTCCTATTTTATCAGCCATGTGCCTTATAAAAATGAACTTTCTGAAATTTATTGGAATTCAGTCCGGGAATTTTCCCAGGGGCTGACGGAAACCACAAAACTCATGACCGGTGCCGACGTTGATTATTTTCAGGTCGTGAAAGACCGACTGGACATTTATGTGGATGCCATGAACGCAAACCCGGATGCCAAAGAACCGGCTGTTATCATCGGCCCTGAATTTGCCGGCGCCTGCGGAAACCGGGATGACGTATTCACCGTGATGACCGGATCACGCCTGTTTATCGCAACCGCCGGGGGTGTGAAATCGTATCTGGAAGAAGTAAAATTAAGGTAAGCGTTCACAGGGCACCGCATCTGCTTTGTTCCCGGGCACTTGAAGTACGACGAGTACGTCTTCATGCCCGGCGCCTCGCAGCTGCGGCACCCTGTAAACGCCTACAGGCCAGTGGTTTATGAAAAATTGATATATCTCACTCATCTGACATTGTTATTTTTGTAACCCAAATTAAGCGATTTTCAAGTTTGCCAAAAAAAATAAAACCGGCTACAAGGAAAATGCTGGCTCGCTATAGCCCGCATTTGACTCATTAGATACGGTGAAATTGGAAATTGCGGTTAAGGAGTATGGAATGTTTTGTATCTACCTCGCACTCATATTTTTTCTCACCGGTATTGCTGTCTGGATTGCAGGAAGCATTGTTGACAAGAAAAAGAAGAAACTTTCCAAATCAAAGCGTAAAAAGTATCAGCAACTGGCCGACAAATTAGGGATGGCTGCCCGGATCGTATTTATTTTATGCGCTGTTTCATTTATTTTTGGATTTATACTTTTGCTGGGCTCACAGTCTTCAAACATGCAGCCGTTGTAAGCGCGCCTGACAGGAATTCTGTTTTTTAGGTGGTTAGGGGTGATTATGTTGCTTGTCTCATAATCACCCTTTTAATCCAACGATTTTAAGTACAGCCCCAAAAAAAATTAAATTTCCCGGGATTAACGATTGAGGGTAGCACGGGCAACTGGTTGCCAGTGTTCCGAAGGAACAGAAGGGGCTGCGAATACGAATTACCAGAAACACCAAAATACATATACTTGATTTTATTTAGTTTTTTATCTACTTTTCTTGATGGAACAGTGTTATGGCAAAGTAAAAAGTACAAATTCAAGGCGCACAAATCCTGAGGAGCGATACGTACGGATGTACGTTGAGCGACGAAGGATGCAGAGCAACGCAGAAGTTGGACTTTTTAGGAAGCCATAAACAAAAAGTAGCAAAAGAAAGCATTCCCTGTAACACTTTTCCCTCGATCCACCGGTTTTCATTGCGGGATCAAAAACTCGCTGAACCGTTTAAGACGCCTTGTTTTTTGATTTCAATAATATTTTACTGGATCTTCTCAAACCCGACTTCTCTACCGCTCAAACAATTTGCTCCCGTTTACCATGAAAACCAGTGCCTCTCGGTCGTGTTGCAATGGGAGAGAAAGCCCCAAAGATGTTATAGCCTAAAAATTGCTTTAACGTTACACTTTTGTTCACGTTAACAAAAAAATAAAATATTCAATAATGTGCTAGATGGCAAAAAAGTTGTATTTTGCTCTTATATGGAGTAATATCACGCAAAATTAAACGACTTGCGTCAAAACTACTGCTTAAAAGACGTCTTTCACGCTTCACTTAGGCAGTCGAATAATCGTTGGGTGCACTATTAAAAGGTAAATACTTAAATGAAATCGTATATCACTTTTATTTCTACAATACCTCTGAGCCATGTCTTTAGCATCATTAGCTTTATTGTAGCGGTTATTGGCGTATGTCTTACTATATATTATTATCGTAAAGGTCGTCGATTAAAGGAAGTATCGTATTCAATACAGAGCAATACCTTAATGCGGGATTTGACAGATGAATTTCCAAAACTTGCAATCTCGTTCGATGACAATGATATTACAGCACTAACTATAACTCAGGTTGCCATTTGGAACTCTGGCACCGAAAGCATTAGGGAGGCTGACATCTCTAAAAGTGATCCTCTTCGAATTCCGTTGCCAGAAGGGTCAAAACTACTTGATTACAATTTTAAAAAAACAGTAAACAATGCGAATCAATTTTCTATTAGACACTGCGAGCAGAAACATTCTATCATAATTTCATTTGAATATGTCGATCAAAATGATGGTGTTATCATCAACTTTATTCATTCAGGATCAACCCAGGATACAGAAATCTTTGGGAGCATTATAGGTGTTCCCAAATTGATCTACAGAGACGTATTTTTCACCCCTGACGATATAGAACCCTATTCACTGACCAATCGTCCTTTTCGCAATTCGGTTGTAGTAGTTATTTCTGGTATCCTATTACTTTTTCTTGCTGCTTGGTCTCCACTTACAGCGAAGATTCTCATTCTTTTATATAGTGGAATTCAAATTTTTGGCGGGTTGTATATTATTTCGATAATTCGAAAAGAGAAGGGCCTACCTAAAGGATTGCGATTTTTTAATAAATAAGGAGAAAAAATATAGCACCCAACAAGCGCTTGTAGCAAAGGAATAAGGGTCGGGTCTTGAATTGTGAATTAAGGGATTGAGAGATGATGGGAATACTACTCACAATTCAAGACGTGACACTTATGTCTCCTAATCACCATATTCGGTTGACATATACAACGTATTAAAGTATATAGTTATTTCTATCAACAATGCGACTTGTTGCGTCTTATAAACCGACACTTGGGTCGCCTAATATATGTTATATTTTTTTTACTTGGGAGCAAAATGAATTCTCTACATAAAACAGCCTATTGTGGCATCTATTGTCCAGACTGTATTCGCTATCAAAATAAATACGTTGAATATGCGCACAAGTTAAAAAATGAACTTGAAAATATCGAATTCAGTAAATACGCAGCAATCAGAACTCCATTTGGGGCTGATTTTGAAAAGTACAATGAATTTTCTGAAGTATTAGATGCACTGGTGAATTCGCAATGCGAAAAACCTTGTCGAGTAGGAGGAGGTTGTTCTGGCACACCCTGCAAGATAATGGAGTGTTGTATTTCAAAGGGTTTTGATGGTTGTTGGGACTGTACGGAATTGGATGAATGTGAAAAATTTGATATTTTGGAGCCTCGCTGTGGGGAAATGCCTAAAAATAATATTCGAATAATAAAAAAACATGGCGTCCAACATTGGATTGATTTGAGAGAACAATTTTACATTTGGCAACAATAATAATCGATGTTTTAGGTAATATAACAAGCGCTTGAACTCAGACCGGGTTAGGCACGCGCGTTTTTTTAACGTTGTTGTTTGTTGTATTTATTAACTTTTTGAAGTCTATTGCTAACCACGCCCGGCTCGGTTAAGCACATTCTGCTTAATCTAGCTTGACTTAGCGTACGCATTGGCGTACGCTAAGGAAAAAGCGAGGTGAAATATGCCGACATTATCAGCCACTGAGGCACGATCTAAATTATATCGTCTAATAGACCAAACCTCTTCGTCTCACGAACCTATTGTAATTACTAGCAAAAGAGGCAATGCGGTTCTCTTGTCTGAAGATGATTGGCGGGCTATTCAAGAGACAATGTATCTTTTAAATATACCTGGCATGCGTGAATCTATTCGCGATGGCTTAGCAACACCAGTTGAGGATTGCACAGAGGAGCTCGATTGGTAAATTACAAGATCGTATTTACAAAACAAGCTCAAAAAGACGCGAAAAAATTATCTGCCTCCGGCCTCAAGGTAAAGGCCGAACAACTAATAGAAATCCTGCGAGACAA